>JAJVID010000197.1:23583-31295 GCA_022072205.1 Acidobacteriota bacterium | reverse complement strand
GTGTTGACGGCCTCTTCAGCCACATCCCAGATTTCATCCAATTCGCCAGCGGCTTCAAAGTATTTCAGATGAGGCTGATTGCTGAAGGAATCGTGAATCCAGTTGCGCGGCGTTTCGACCGAGATGCCGATGCCGTTGTCTTCGCACAGAAACAGGATCGGCGCCGCGCCTCCGCGACGAACGGCGTAACGCGCCGCGTTGATCCCGGCGAGCGCAGTCGCGTGGTTCGCCGAAGCGTCGCCGAACGAGCAGAGCACGATTGAATCATCGCTCAGGTCTTGCGCCTGTCCGAGCCGCCGCGCCGTCCGCAGCGCGAAAGCCATTCCAGCCGCTTTGGGCAGATGAGATGCGATGGTGCTGGTTTGCGGCGGAACCCACAGCGCGCGGCTGCCCCAGACTTTGTGGCGCCCTTGCGAGATCGGATCGTCGCTCGATGCGCAAAACGAAAGCAGCGTGTCGAAGATCGAATCAACGCCCGGCAGTTTGCGCGAACGGGCCGCCATCAATCCGCCGGAGCGATAATGCAGAAAGCAGGGATCGTCCAATCGCAGCAGCGCGCCGATCACCGCGTTGTTTTCGTGGCCCGCGCTGGAGATGGTGTAAAAACCCTGGTTGCGTTTCTTCAATTCGCGCGCCGCGACATCGAGCAGACGGCTTGTGACCTGATCTTCAAAAGTTTCCAGAGCCTTTGCAACCGTCAACCCGCCGCCTGGCCGCAACGGATCGTTTTCGCCAAGACGACGGCTGGCTGGTTCGGCTGTCGCCAGATAGTTCTCGAGGTTGCTTTGTACAATTTCAACGCGTGTGATTGGGGATGACATTCCTGATCCTGAAGTAAATCGGCATCGTCCGGCATGCCGGTCAACGCTTTTGTTGCGGTTTTTTATCCAGCTTGAATCGCAGGCCGAAAAAGAACTGTTTTCCGCTGAAAACATGATTTCGGCCCAGCGGGTCGGCCAACCCGAACCACAACGCCTGTCCGCGAACGGGCGACGCCTCGCCTTGGAAACGGCGTTTGTAAACTCCGAAGTCAATCCGGTCGTTCCAGGCGCGGTAAAGAATCAAACCTTTTGTCGCGGCGTAATGATCCTGCCGAAAATACAGCGCGCCGCGCTCGAACTCTATCGTCTGCCCGGTTTCGCGGAATCTCTGGCGCTGAAAGAGCGCCGTGTCATAAACGCTGGACAAGTTCCTCAACCAGGATTTGGGCTGTCCCAATCCGGCGTTCGGATCTGGCAGCCTCAAAGCGACTGTTTCAATGCGCAGGACGGGTTCTTCCGCCGGGGCGTCGGGCGTTTCTATAACCGGCGCCGACAAGCGGCGCCGCAGCGCCTCTGCAGTAATCGATTGGCGCGGAGTTGTTGGGGATGGGGTCGTGGGCTGTTGCGCGAAAACGGAGGCGCGCAACACACCGGTGATAATCAGCAGGGAGAGGAACACGTGTGCTCGCTTCATAACTCGACCTCCCATTAAAGAACAAAATTCATCGGCTGCCGCATCATAGCCCAACCCCGACTTCGATTGAAGATCAGAATCTCTTCAACACCTCTCAATTTTTCATTTCATCTCGATTGTTTCTTCAAGCTGATGATGTTGGCGAACAAGCGATAACCTCCCTGCACACCCGCCGGTAATTGGCGATAGAACGCGTAGGCCGAGTAAACAAACGTCCCCTTGCCATATTGCGCGTACATCAAACCGCCGCGCTGCGGCGCCTGTTCGCGGTCGTGGCATTCCAGCAGCGGCTTGTAACGCTCATCCCAGGTCATCATCCATTTCGACCCGCGCTCTTCGACCCAGCCGTCGAAATCGGAGGCGGTGATCTTGTTCGGCCAGTTGAAGATCGGATTCGATGGATCGAGGATCGTCACCTTTGAATCTTCCTCCGACACTTCCTCGGCGCGCGCGGTCAGCTTGTACGGGTAAGGGCCGTAAGGCGCGGCGTCGAATTCCTGCGTCTGGTATTGATAAATCAGATTGCCGCCGCGTTCGGCGTAATCGAGCAGGCGTTTGCTGTTGGCTTTCAGATCGTCACGAATCGCCGTCGCGCGAATGCCGACGATGATCGCGTCAAAGCCGTCGAGATTGCCCTTCGCCAGATCGCTTTCGCCAAGCGTCACGACTTTGACGCCGATCTGTTCGAGCGATTTTGGAATCTCGTCGCCGACGCCCGTCACGTAACCAACCGTCAAGTTCGGCGCGATCTTAACTTCGACTCCGCGCACGTCCATCGTCGCGGGGCGGTAAAGGTGGCGCGGTTCGTTATCGCGATGGGCGATGACCTGATAACCTTCGACGTATTCCCGCCCGTCGTATTCAGCGGCGGCCTGAATTTTGTAATCCGCGCCTGGCGCGACCTGCGGGACTGAGACTTTGAAACTGAAATTGCCGACTTCGCCCTCGTGCGTGAAATTGAAGTTGGATTCGGCGGGCGCGGCGGCCCAGCCTTGCGGGAGTTTCAATCGGACTTTGCCTGTCGCATTGCCCTTGACGTTGTTTGAAACGGTGACGTTCACGTCGAATGACGCTTGCGAGGCGGCAATTGGGATTACGCCGATGCGCGGCGAGATGGCGACGTTCATCGCGGGCGCGACGGTCAGCAAGCGGCGCTGCTCGCCCCACGGACGATCAACGTAAATGGTCTGCGCAGGTTGCGCCAACGTGAAGCGCACGCCTTCAATCACGTAGTTGAATACACCGAGTAGATCGGGGGGCGCAAAGGAGAGGTGCAGATATTCGGGTTTGTTGATTTGGTAGATGTGATCGCGAAGTTCGTTGGCGCGCGACCAGTGTGGGCGTGTGTATCCGGCATTGTCAGAAACTTTCAAATCGAATTGCTCTCGAAGAGTGGAGTTACTCACGCGCAAATCGCCGACAGGTAGTTTGCCTTTGATGTCCCAGCCTTCGCGCGGGGCCAACATCATCTCGGCCCTGTCCATCTTGACCGGGCTGCGGTTTACCACACTCATTGTGAGTGAGAATCGTTGCCCTGGAATCGCCACTGCGAAAGTTTCGCGCGGCTGAAAAAATGACGCCGGGCCTTCAGCGGGTTTGTCGGGATCAACCAGAACCTCTATCGCCAATCCCAGCGCCTTGTTCATCGCATCGTTGAACTCGCGTTCCTTGTTGTTGAGCAGGAAGAGCAGATGATCTTTGTTCGCGGTTTCGATCTGCGAGATTTTCACTTTTTCAATCAAAGCGCGCGTAGCCTTCATTCCCGCCGAGAGTTCCGACGCCACGGCCCAGGGCTTCAGCGCGTCGAATTTGCTGATCGCCGCTTCGACGCGATTGCCGATCTCGGCCAGTTCGGGCGAGATGTTTGTCGCGCCAGCCAGCTTCGCCATTCCGGCAATCGTCGTGTCAATGCCGTCGAAGAGGCTCTTCTCGTTTTCGATTTTCGGGATCGCGCTGTCGGCGAGCGTCACTGCGGTCAACGACGATCCCGGCGCGGCGCGAACCTGACCCGCGCCTTGCGAACGCTGGTGGCTCAAACCGTCGCGCGCAATCTCGCGGTACGATTTGCCGGTGAGCGGATCGTATTCGCCAACGTCAATCTTCAACGTCGCCGCCGGTTCGCTCACGCGCACGCTCAGGTAAAGTTTCTTGACCTGCCACGCGCGCAGGCCTTCTTTGAAATGTTCTGGGAAGCGGTTCGGATCGGCGGCTGCGTTGAACGCTTCGATGCTCAGCAATCCGGCGGCCTGGTGGTTGCCGTGCCCGTCACGCGGTTTGCCGTGGAAGCGCGATACGATGATGTCGGGGCGATAAAGCCTGATCGCATGAACCACGTCGCCGAGCGCGACATCCTTGCCCCAATGCTCAAGCGTTTCGTCCAGGCGCTTTGAAAAACCGAAGTCGGTCACGCGCGTGAACATCTGGTCAACGCCGTAATAACGCCCGGCGGCCAGCAGTTCTTCGGTTCGTAGAATTCCAAGCGCGTCGTAAAGTTCCGGCCCGACCAGGTTGGCCCCGCCTTCGCCGCGAGTGAGCGTCAGCAATCCGGTTCTGACTCCCTGTTTGCGCGAAAGCCACGTGAGCAAAGCCCCGTCTTCGTCATCCGCGTGCGCGGTCGTGTGCAGCACGGTCGCGGTAGAGCGCAATCGCAACAATGCGCGCCACGCCGCAGCCGCGCCTTTGTTCTCGGCTGGTTCTTGAACCTGAGCGCGCGAAGAGAGTGAAGAGGAACTGGCGCCGGCAAGATAAATTATCAGCGCGAAGATCGCGATTCTTCTCATCGTTTTCTCCATCAAGCGGTATCACAAAAATTTCTCGATCATGATTTCGTCAACGTAGCCGCCATTGATCCTGGCCTGCCTAATGGCTCTGCCCACGATTTGAAATCCTTGTTTGAGGTAGGTATCCAAAGCCGCCGGATTGTCGCCGCGCACGTAGGTGAACAGCTTTTCGTAGCCTTTGAGTTTGGCGGCTTCAAAACCGGCTTCGAACAAACGCGCAGCTACACCTTGCCGGCGAAGCGAAAGGTCAACGTAAGTGCCGATGACGCCCACGTGATCGAACGCTCGCGTGTAGGTGGCGAAAGGCTCAAGGCTCTGGAAGCCGACGATCCGCTGATCCGCCCGTCGAACAGCCACGTGGAAGACACCGCGCGCCGGGAAACGCAAAATGTATTCGCGTTCCTGCTCGACGGTAAACGGAGTGTCGAAAACGGTGTAGAGGCCGGATTCGATTATCGGATTGAAGATGTTGACGACCGCTTCCGCGTCGCCAGGCTCAACCGGACGGATCAACAACTCGTCGCGCATCATTTTTTAAACGATCTCCGCCACCGCCACTGGCCGGTTCTCTTTGAACGCGCGGGTTGCGGCGATGGCGACGCGCAGCGCCTCAACGCCGTCGGCGCATTTGATCGAAGGCTCTTTCTGTTTTTGCAGATGCTCGATGAAGTTTTGCAACTGGGCGACGTATGCCTCGCCGAACCGTTCCATGAACCACGGCACGGTATCGTGCGTCACGCCGTCTTTGGTCATCATCACGATTGGCGTTTCGCGCAGGTAACCGACTTTGACTGTGCCCTGCGTGCCCAGGACTTCGGTGCGGATGTCGTAGCCGTAAACGCCGTTGCGCGTCAGATCAATCACGCCAAGCGCGCCGTTCTCGAAAGTCAGATTGACGATGGCGTTGTCTATGTCGCCGACTTCGTTGATTTCGGGATAGGCAAGCACGCCGCCAGTGGCGTAAGTTTGCGCGACATCGCCCATCATCCATCGAGCGATGTCAATGTCGTGGATGCCCATGTCAATGATCAATCCGCCGCTGTGGTTGGGATCGAGGTATTCCAGGCTGGGCCGAAACGGGTCGCGCGACGACGCTTTAAAGACGACCGCCTTACCGATTGCGCCCTCTTCAACCTTCTGCTTGCCCGCGCGGAAGCCTCGATCAAACCGGCGCATGAAGCCCATGTGAAAAAAGACTCCGGTCTCTTCAACGACTTTTTGCATTGCGCGCGCCTCGTCGAGCGAGATTGAGAGCGGCTTTTCGCAGAAAATGGCTTTGCCTGCTCGCGCAGCGGCGGTCACCGTATCGCGATGATTGCTGGTCGGTGTGACGATGACCACGGCGTCAACCTGCTTGTCGTCAATCAGGTCTTGATAATTGGAATACCACTTTTTCACGCCAAGCTCTTTGGCGGCGGCTTCCGCCGCCGGGTTGACGTCCGAAGCCGCGATCAGATTCGAGGCGGGAATTTGATATGCCAGGTAGCGGGCATAAAGCACGCCCAGTCGCCCTACGCCAATTAGTCCAACGTTGATTTTATTCACAAAAAGATCTCCTCCGAAAATTATCACGTAGTGACGAATTATGGTCTTTGAGCAAATAATGCAACCACATCGTAGGGGCGGGTTTTCCCTGCCCGGATCCGCTATCGAGGGGGCTTGGGCGGGGAAAACCCGCCCCTACGATGTGGTTGTATTTAATTTTCAAACGCCATTATTCGTCACTACGTGGAGCGAAATTTACAGGATTGAAGTGCGGAACGGCGGCAGATGGTCGCCGAGTTGTGATCGAGCGACGCAGCGCTTTCAGTGATTTCGACAGTCTGCTCGACGCTGCCGACTTCGAGCGATATGCCGAGCGAACGCGTCTGGCCGATTTCGAGGGTGACGATTGCGAACCGCGCCGTCCTGAGCCCGCGAACTTCGGCGGTGACAACGTAACGGCCTACCAGCGAAAAGTTGAAGACGTAATGCCCTGAGCTTTCGGTCACCGCCGTGATCTGCAAGCCCATCTCTTCCGGATGACGCCCGGAATCTTCCATCCGCGATTCGGAGACGACGTTTTGAATCACCAGGGCGACTTCCTGCGGCTTTGAGTTATAGCCGATGCGATCCATCCCAGCATAGCCAGCGTGAACATCAATTCATTCTGTTTGTTCTGTATTTCCCTTACTGTTGTGGCCTCACCATTTGATTAAGCCCTCTCATCCTGATGCTTTCGGTCAGCGTCTTGTTGGCCTCTTTGGCTTTCTCGACAGTTTGATTAGCGGCGTCAATTTGCGCCTTTAGATCGTTAATCCGCGCTTGTAGATTTTCATTCTCCTTCTGAGCGGAATTGAGCAGTTCCCGCATTGTGGCGAGTTGCCTGCTCGCTTCATCAATCTTGGAGGAGAGCTGATTTTTGACAGTCTCGATCTCGTTTTGCAGGTTTTTCACCGACGCCTGGTTGTCCTTCAGTTCACTCTCAAATTTCGACCCTGTCGTGATCCAGGCGCCTCCCAGGGAGCCGATCAAGCCAATGATCGCGATAACGATGGCCGCCAGCGCCGACCCTTTTTCTTCTGCCATATGATTGTCTCCGGGTTGTTGTCCCGCCTGCGGAACTTTGACAATTTACCTCGGCGTCACGCCAAGATTTTGGAACAGGAAAGCGTAAGTGTCAGCGGTGATCTCGATCTGCTTGGCCGTGCTCGAAGCGCCGTGGCCCGATTTGGTTTCGATGCGGATCAGCACGGGGGCCGGGCCGCGCTGCTTCTCCTGAATTGTCGCGGCGTATTTGAACGAATGCGCGGGCACGACGCGGTCGTCGTGATCGGCGGTCGTGATCAGCGTCGCCGGATACTTCGTCTCTTTGATGTTGTGCAGCGGCGAGTAGGCGTAAAGCGCCTTGAACTCATCCGCGTTGTCCGACGAGCCGTAATCGGCGATCCAGTTCCAGCCGATGGTGAATTTGTGGAATCGCAGCATGTCCATCACGCCGACCGCAGGCAGCGCGACTTTGAAAAGCTCAGGACGTTGATTCAACACCGCGCCCACCAGCAAACCGCCGTTCGATCCGCCCTGAATCGCCAGATGCTCCGGCGACGTGTATTTGTTGGCGATCAGCCATTCGGCAGCCGCGATGAAATCGTCGAAGACGTTTTGTTTTTTCAGCTTCGTCCCGGCCTCGTGCCACTTCTCGCCGTATTCGCCGCCGCCGCGCATGTTGGCGGAAGCGTAGACGAATCCGTTTTCGAGCAGCGCGATGCGCAGCGAATTGAAGCCGGGCGCGGTCGTGATGTTGAAACCGCCGTAGCCGTATAGCAGCGTCGGGTTCTTGCCGTCGAGCTTCAAGCCTTTTTTGTAAACCAGGAACATCGGCACGCGCGTACCGTCCTTGCTGTTGTAAAAGACCTGTTTGGTCTCGTAATTCTCGGCTTTGAAGCCCGGAATTTCTGGCGCGCGGAAGAACGCGCTCTTCTTCGTGGCGATGTCGTA
>JAJVID010000197.1:4062-23483 GCA_022072205.1 Acidobacteriota bacterium | reverse complement strand
GGAACATCGGCACGCGCGTACCGTCCTTGCTGTTGTAAAAGACCTGTTTGGTCTCGTAATTCTCGGCTTTGAAGCCCGGAATTTCTGGCGCGCGGAAGAACGCGCTCTTCTTCGTGGCGATGTCGTAGCGATAAGTCGTCGGCGGCGCGTTGAACGAAGTGAAAGTATAGAAGACGAACTTGTCGTCGTTGTTTCCGCCGAAGCCGCCCGCTGAGCCGAGACCCGGCAGCTTGACCTCATTCTCAAGTTTTCCATCGAGGCTGTAGACGTAAGCCCGCGTCGTCACGTCTTTCAAATATGTGGCGAAGAGCTTGCCGCCAGCCGTGCCCACGCTTTGCAGCGGTTCGGGCTTTTCGGGCAACACGTCTTTCCAGCCTGTCTCCGGCGTTTTCGGATCGAGCAGAATCACGCGGCCATTCGGCGCGTTCTTGTCGGTTTCGATCAGGAACTTGTCGCCGACGTTATCAACGACCGAGAAGCTGTCATCGGTGATTTCGGCGATCAGCGGTTTGAAACTCTTGTCGCCCGACTTGGCGTCGCGATAAAAGAGCGAGTTGCCTTTTTTGCCCTTGCCGCGATCAGAGATGTTGAGGATGGCGAAGCGTTCGTCTTCGGTCGTGCGCACGCCGTGAAATCGCTGCGGATGCGCCGGGTCTTCATAAACCAGCGTGTCTTCGGATTGCGGCGTTCCGACCTTGTGGAAGAAAACCTGATGGTTTTCGTTCTTGGTCGAAAGCTCGTGGCCTTTGACCGGCGCGGGATAGCGGCTGTAATAAAAACCGTCGCCCTGCCACGCGATGCCCGAAACCTTCACCCAATTCAAAGTGTCCGGCAGGACTTTGCGCGAAGCGACTTCCATCACGTGATATTCCTGCCAATCGGAACCGCCGCGCGAGATGCCGTAGGCCGCGTACTTGCCGTCTTTCGACAAAGCGAACGCGCCGAGCCGCGTCGTGCCGTCTTCTGAAAACTTGTTCGGATCAATCAAAACTTCGGGTTTTCCGTCCAGACCTTTTTGAATGAAAAGCACGCTCTGGTTCTGCAAGCCGTCGTTTTTTGAGAAGATGAAATATTCGCCGCGACGCGACGGCGCCGAAATCTTCGGATAGTTGTAAAGCTGCGTCAGCCGATCTTTGATCTTCGTCCGGAAAGGAATTTTTTCCAGATAGCCGAACGTGACCTTGTTCTCCTCCTCGACCCATTTGGCGGTCTCGGCGGAGTTATCGTCTTCGAGCCAGCGGTAAGGATCGGCGACTCTGACGCCGTGATAGGTGTCAACGTGATCAACTTTTCTGGTCTTGGGATATTGGATTGGTTGTTGCGCCGTCGCGGCGAATTGCAGCGACAGGAGCGCGAACAGAGTTATGGTTAGCGATGCGATCAATGATTTCTTCATTGTTCCTCCGATCAGTTAAAGCCTGCGTACAAATCAAAAAGCGCGCCCAGGGGGCCGCCAATTACTTTTTCACATCCTCGGACAGCCAGGCGAAGCGCAGAGTCTTCTGCGCTTCGCTGGCGTCTTTCAACTCTGAAACTGTGTAGCGGTCGAACGGCTTCACGGCTGCGGTCAGCTCAAAATTCATCAGCCGGTTGCGGCGAAACACCGTCAGCGCCACGCGCTGACCTGCGCGCAGATCGTTCAGGGCGCCAGCGGACTGACCCGGACGTACGAGGCCGTTGCTGGCGTCAATCTTTTTGCCGTCAATCGCGACCAGTTCGTCGCCGCTGTTAACGCCGCTTTCGTAAGCTGGCGTCCCGGCGATGACGTTGGCGACTACGACGCGGTCGCCACTGGCTCGCGTGCGGATGCCGAGAGCGCCGGGTTTATCGGTCTTGCTGTCCGCGTAAGGCGTGCCCGGTTGATAGCCCTTCGTCAATTGCAATCCGGCTTTGTTGAAATACGCCGCAAAATCAATCTCGTCCTTGCCCGCGACGAACCGATTCCAGAACCCGGTCAGGTCAACGCCCGCGACTTTTTCAAAGGCCGCTTTCAATTCGGCGTCGGTGAAACCGGGCTTCGGCAGGCCGTAATTTTCAAGCAGCAGCCGCATCACGTCGTCGAGCGATTTCGCATTGCTGGTCAGCGAGCGAATCTCGATGTCGAACAGCAAGCCGAGGATTTCGCCTTTGGTGTAATACGACATTGCGGTGTTGATCGAATTTTCGTCGGACCGGTACTCTTTGATCCACGAATTGAAGCTGGCCGATTCAGCCGATTGCTCGAATCTTCCCGGCGTTTGTTCGTAACCCGCGATCAGATTGCCCAGGCCGTCCAGATATTCGTTGGTCGTGATCAATCCGGCGCGTCGCAGCAACAGGTCGCCGTAATAGTTCGTCACGCCCTCAGAAACCCACAAGCCGCGCGTGTAATTTTCGCGCTGATAATCGAATGGCCCGAGCGCGAAGGGGCGAATCCGTTTGACGTTCCAATTGTGAAAGTACTCGTGCGATTCCAGACCGAGGAAGCCTTTGTAACCGCGCGCTGATTTGAAAGCTTCGGGCCGCGTCATGCTGACGTTGGAATTCAGATGCTCCGTCCCGCCGCTGATGCCGGGCTGCACGTGGACGATGAAGAGGTAATGTTCGTAAGGCAGGCCGCCGAAAATAGACGCCGAAACCTCGACGATTTTCGCCAGATCGGTTTTCACTCGTTCGTCGTCGCCTTCGTACTGACCCCAGATGGCCACACGGTGCAGTTTGCCGCGCACGGTGAATTCGAGCAGCTTGTGCTGGCCGATCTCAGTCGGCGAATCAATCAGCCGGTCGTAATCAGCGGCGGTGTAATAACCATCGGCGTCGGGTTGAAGCGCGAGCGGAGTTGAAACACGCCAGCCTTCTGGAACTATAAATTTGATCCGATGCGGACGGTCCTTCGCGCTCGGAACGTACATAAACAACGACGCGCCGTTGAAATACGCGTGCGTCGCATCCAGATGACTGGTCTGCGTGGCCAGTTCGTTGGCGTAGACGCGGTAGCTGGCGCGAATGGTCTTCGGCTTATCGGCGCTCGCGTCCGCTTCGATTCGCCAGGTGGCTTTATCAATTTTTTGCCATGACAGCGCCTGCCCTGCGTCTTCGCCGGCTTTGAAATCCTGAACGTGGCGCGCGTATTCGCGCGCCAGATACGATCCCGGCGTCCAGATGGGCAACGAGATGTCGAGTTGCGGCGTGGTCACGTTGGCGATGGTGAACGTGACTTCATAAAGATGCGTGTGCGGTTGCGGCATCGCCAGCGTGTAACTCAGCTCCAGCGGCTTCGGCGCAGGAGCCGGCGCGGGCGCGACTTTCGCTTTCGCTTTCTGCCCGAATGCGAAGGCGCCAAGCGCGAGGACGATCATCAACGCCGCGACCGAGCGCGCAGTCGTGGCCACCCGAATGGATGCAGGGATGCGGATCATCAAAATTCTTCTCCCGATTCTGTTTACTGAATTTTCGTTGATTTAACGACGTGCAGACGCGCCAAAGATAGCACGCGGAAAAGCAAAGACGAAAACCCCGATGACGCGGTTGCATCTTTGCCTGCCACTCGACAGGCGTGATAATGTTCGTCTATGCGAAGTCGAAAATCGGCCTCACGCAGAAAAATCACGCCGGAAATGGTGATCGCAGGTTACCAGCAGGGATATTTCCCGATGGCCAGGGGAAGGTTCGGCGGCATTGACTGGTTCATGGCCGAACCGCGCACGGTCATCCCGCTCGACGACCGGTTCCATGTCCGCCGCTCGCTGCGCAAGACTATCAAGAAGTCGGAATATCAGGTCAGACTCAACACAGCTTTCGACTCAGTCATCCGCGCCTGCGCGCGCCACGACGAAGTGGACAACGAAGAAGTCTGGCTGAGCGAAGAGATGATCTCGATTTATCTGGAACTGCACCACCGCAAATTCGCGCACTCGGTCGAAGTCTGGGACGGCGAGAATCTTATCGGCGGACTGTATGGCGTATCGTTGAGAGCGGCCTTCTTCGGCGAATCAATGTTCAGCCGCGCGCCCTCGGCCTCACAAATCGCGCTCGTTGCGCTGGTCGAAAGATTGCGCCAACGGCGTTATTTCCTGCTCGACGCTCAGATGCGGACTCAGCACATCGGATACTTCGGGGCGATTGATCTGATGCACAACGAGTATATGGGATTGCTAGCCGAAGCGATGCTGGATGACCGGAGCTTCATTTGACAGTGCGGAATCCCACGTTCGAACTGCCGCTGTCCGCTGCCCCTTTGCCCCGGCTGCCGACCAGATAACGCACGCAATACTGATCGCTGCACAGGAACGAACCGCTCTTCTGCACGCGCTTCGGGATGCCGGGTTCCTGCGGATCGAAGCTATCCGCAGGCCCTTTCGGATTTTTCACGACTCCCTGCGCCGCGAGTTTCTGGAAATAATCGGGCCGGTACCAATCCGAGCACCATTGCCACACATTACCCGCCACATCGTAAAGCCCGAAATTATTCGGCGGAAACGCGGTGACAGGCGACGTTGCGATGTAACCATCCTCGCCGGTGTTCCTGGACGGGAATCGCCCCTGATAAATGTTCGCCATCCATTTGCCGCCCGGTTTCAACTCGTCGCCCCACGCAAAATGTTTTCCGTCCAGCCCTCCACGCGCGGCGAATTCAAATTCAGCTTCTGTCGGCAATCGCTTCCCTGCCCATTTCGCGTAAGCCTCCGCGTCATCCCAGGCGATGTGAACGACGGGATGGTCTTCGCGGCCTTTGATCGAACTGCCCGGCCCTTCGGGATTTTTCCAGTTCGCGCCGTGCACGTAACGCCACCAGGCGTAAGGATTATCGAGCGGAATGTCTTGCGCGGGCGGCGTGAAGACTGCGCAGCCGGGAACCAGGTCTTCGGCCTTCGCTCCGGGGATGTCTTTCGGATCGGGTTTGTGTTCGGCAATGGTTTTGTAGCCGGTGGCTTTCACGAACTTCTCGAACTGCGCGTTGGTGATCGGAGTCTTGTCCATCCAGAAACCGTCAACCGTGACCAGATGAACGGGCGCGGCGTCGGGCATGCCGCAATCGTCGCAGCCCATCCGGAAAGTCCCGCCCGGAACCCAGACCATTCCTTCAGGCGCGGGACCTGGCGCGGGCGCAGTGTTGACGCCGGTCGGCGCGCCGTTGACCACACTCACCGGCGAAGCGCCGTTGTTCGAGCCGCCGTGATGTCCGGCGTGATCAGATTGCGTATTCGACGCCGCTTGATTTTCTCTGGCGTCGCAGGCGTACATCGTCACCACAGCGATGGTCAGAACAACGCCGACGCCGAATTGCAGATACAATAACGATCGCGATTTCGGATCTTCGGCGACGTTCTTCTTTATCTTCCTGGAAAACTTCATAGGAAATCAATTCACTTCAACTTCAAATTTCGGGTAGAGCGCGTCAATGACATCGCGGTGTTTGTCTTCGACGAATTTGCGGCGCACTTTGAGCGTGGGGGTTAGCTCTCCGCTTTCGACTGAAAACTCCTTGTCGAGCAATGCGATCTTCTTGATCTTCTCGTGAGGCGCAAGCTCTCTGGTCACTTCATCAACTTTCTTTTTGAAGTACTCGATGATTCGCGGTTGACGGGCGAGTTCCGAAGCGTCTTTGGCCTCGACGCCGAGCGATTTCGCGTATGACCGCAGCGCGTCGAAAGCCGGAACGATCAGAGCCGAAGCGAATTTTCTGCCGTTGCCGATGACAATCGCCTGCTCGACCATCGGGATCGCGCGAATCATGTTTTCAATCGGCTGCGGGGCGATGTATTTGCCGAGGCTGGTTTTGATCAGATCTTTCTTGCGGTCAGTGATGCGGATGAAACCGTCGGCGTCTATTGTCCCGATGTCGCCGGTGTGAAACCAGACGCCGTCCGCGTAACGCTGCAACACCCGTTCGGTCTCCTCGCCCATTTGATAATAGCCCTGCATAACGTTGTCGCCCTGAACCAGCAATTCTCCGTCTTCTGCTACGCGAGCCTTCACGCCCGGAATCGTCTGCCCGATTGTGCCGATGCGATTCGCGTCCGGGCGGTTGAACGAAACCACCGGCGAAGTCTCGGTCAGTCCGTAGCCCTGCAAAATGGTGATCCCGGCGCCCGCAAAGATGTAGGCCAGTTCGGGCGGCAGAGCCGCGCCGCCGGAGACGAAGAATCGCAGTCTTCCGCCGATGGCCGCGCGCCATTTGGTGAAGACCAGACGATCCAGCGCTTTCAATTCGAGCGCGAGCCGGATCGGGACGTGTTCCCCTTTGTCTCTCAGCATCGCCACCTGGCGACCGACCTCGACCGCGCGGTGAAATATCTTTTGCTGAATCGGTTTGGCTTCGGAGGCGCGCTTGTTGATCGTCGCGTAGATTTTCTCGAAGAGGCGCGGCACAGCGGTGACCACTGTCGGGCGGACTTCCTTGATGTCCTCGGCCACCGTTTCGACGCCGCGCGCGAAATTGATCTGCACGCCGAAGCTCATGTAAATGTAGAGCACCGTGCGTTCAAAAACGTGCGAGAGCGGCAGAAAGCTGAGCGCCGTGTCGTCAGGGCGCAGATCGAAGACTTCGCCGGAATTCAAAGTGTTCGAGACCAGGTTGTCGTGCGTGAGCATCACGCCCTTCGGTTCGCCTGTCGTGCCGGAAGTGTAGATGATCGTCGCCAGGTCTTCCGGTTTGGATTGCGCTGAGAGTTGTTCGTAAAGTTGCGGATGGCGCGCGCGCTCCTCCTGTCCTGCTTTTTCGAGCGCGGCGAGAATTGTCAAGTCATTGTCTTTCTTATCTTCCTTCGGCGGCTCAAACAGGATCAGTTGCGGACGCTCTTTGCTTTTGAATGAATCAAGAGCGGGCTGGATGCGGCGCAGTTGTTTGGTGTTCGAGACAAACAGTATCCGCGCGCCGCTGTTTCGCAGAATATATTCGACCTGATCAACCGCCTGAGTGGGATAAATCGGCACGTTGACCGCGCCGTTGGCCAGAATCGCATAGTCGGTGACGCTCCATTCGGGGCAGCTTTCAGCGAGCAGCGCCACCCGGTCGCCCGCGCGAACTCCAAGTTGATGCAAAGCAAGAGTGAGATTTTGCACCCGCTCGTTCAACTGCGCGCCTGTGATGTCATGCCATTTCCTGTCGCGTTTGTAACGCATCACGACCTGATTGGCGCGCTTCCGCATCGCCTGGTTGAACAACTCGTTGAGCGTCCGAGGGGCTCCAGTACTCATCTTCCGTCCACCTGATTGTTGAATTGCAGAGCTTTTACCGCCTGGGAAAGCGCGTTTTGAAACATCGCTTCTACGAGGTTGCGATGATCAGTCTATTTCACTGATTTGTCAATTTTACCGGCTTGCCTGATTGTGACGCAGGGCTAATCCGCGCCCCTAAGACCGATCCAAGCAAGATTCAGGCCATAATTTGAGATGGAGCGTGGTCAAATCAGCTAACGCCTTGACACTGAATACAGATTTTCTTATCCTCCGCGTTCGCGTTTTTCACGCTTAAACACGGAGATCATATCTATGTCAACGTACTTTCCAAGTGGCAAGGGTTTAGAGCAGCATCGGCAGTGGCATGTCGTTGACGCCGCCGGCATGACCGTCGGGCGTCTGGCCACCGAGGTCGCCCATATCCTGATGGGCAAACACAAGCCGACCTACACTCCCTTCCTCGACACGGGCGATCACGTGATCGTCATCAACGCTTCCAAAGTCGTTCTCACAGGAACCAAGCTCGACGACAAATTCTATCGGCATCACACCGGCTGGCCGGGCGGTTTGAAAGAAATCTCCGCCCGCAATCTGTTGGCGAAAAGGCCGGTGAAGCTGATCGAGATTGCGGTCAAAGGCATGTTGCCCAAAACCAAAATGGGTCGCGCTATGGGAAGCAAACTCAAAGTCTACGCCGGAGCCGAGCATCCGCACGGAGCGCAAAAACCCGCTCCGCTGCCGATTGCCGCGCGATAAAAACAGGAGCGATTTCAAACGTGGCTGAGATTCAATATTACGGAACGGGACGACGGAAGAGCGCGACGGCGCGCGTCTATCTGCGTCCGGGCAGCGGTAATTTCAAAGTCAACCGAACTTCGATTGACACCTACTTCAAGAATGAAACTCTTCGCATGATCATTCGCCAGCCGTTGCAATTGACCGATACGCTCAACAAATTCGACGTGCTGGTCAATGTTGACGGCGGCGGCGTGGCCGGTCAGGCCGGCGCGGTGCGTCACGGCATCGCGCGCGCCCTGCTCGAGTTCAACGCCGAACTGCGCAAGAAGCTCAAGAAGGCCGGTCTGCTCACGCGCGATCCACGCGCCAAAGAGCGTAAGAAGTACGGTCAAAAGGGCGCGCGCAAGCGCTTCCAGTTCTCGAAACGCTAATTCCTGTGGTTGGTTATTGGTTATCGGTGGTTGGTGAGAAACACATTCTCGTCCAACCACCAGGCGCCAACCACTAATCCATTGCCTTCTCATCATTGGTTGTTCTTTGAACGAACCGGGGAATTTTGAGTGGGCGAGTACATAAACCAGTTACGGAGGTTTGATTGGCTACAGTAACGATGAAAGAGTTGCTTGAAGCTGGCGTCCACTTCGGACACCAGGTTCGCCGTTGGAACCCGAAGATGAAAGAATACATTTTCGGCGAGCGCAACGGTATTTACATCATTGACCTGCAGAAGACCCAGCGCATGTTCAAGGAGGCGATCAAGTTCGTCACCGGTTTGAGCGGCGAGGGAACGAACAAAACGATCTTGTTCGTGGGCACGAAGCGGCAGGCGCAGGACGCGATCAAGGAAGAAGCTCTGCGTTGCAATCAATTTTACGTCAACCAGCGCTGGCTCGGCGGACTCCTCACCAACTTCCAGACGATTCAAAAATCAATCAAGCGGTTCAAAGAGATCGAGGCGATGCAGGCCGATGGCCGCATCGAAGCTTACGCGAAGAAAGAGCGGCTTCAGATCGAGCGCGAACGCCAGGCGCTGGAAAAGAACCTGTCGGGCATCAAGGAAATGAAGCGGCTTCCCGACGTGATCTTCGTGATTGACACGAACAAGGAAGAGATCGCCGTCAAGGAAGCCAATCGGCTGGGCATTCCGGTCGTCGCGGTCGTTGACACGAATTGCAGCCCTGAAGGGGTCAATTACATCATTCCAGGCAATGACGACGCGCTCCGGGCAGTGCGATTGTTCGCCTCGCGCGTCGCGGACGCGATCCTCGAAGGCCGCCAGTTGGCTGAGCAAAAAGAGGCCGAAGAGGCCGCCATCGCCGCCGAACAGGCGAAGGCCAGCGGAGTCACCATCGAAATCACCCCGCGCCAGCAGCGCGAACGCGGCGAACGCCGCGAGCGTGGCGGACGCGAGCGCGGTGATCGTGGCGGACGCGGACGCGGTGATCGGGATCGTGGACGCGGCGAACGCCGGGGTGGCGGCAGAAGAACCGCTCCGGGAGCCGTCCAACCCGTCATAAGCGGCGTGGCGCCTTCATCGGTTGAAGCGGTCGAAACCGCCGACGCAGTGGCCGCTCCGGCCGCGGCGGCTGAAGAAGTTGCGCCGCTTCCCGTCATTGAGGCGCCCGCGACACCGCCAGTGGCGCCAGATGACAAGGCTCCGGCTCAAGACGCGAGCGCGGCGTAATCGGCGGAATTTTGTTCGACACTCATTGCATTTCGACGGCGCAGCTATCGCTCACCATGCGCGGCTGCGCCGTTTTTGCAGCAATCAGGTTTGCATAATTCAGAGAGTTTGCAATTTAATTCGATAATAATGTGATGTAAGCGGCGGGCCGCGTCCCATCGCTTAGTTTGGAGGAAATACGTTTATGGCAGCAGTTACTGCAGAAATGGTTCAAAGATTGCGGGAGAAGACTCAGGCTGGAATGATGGCCTGCAAGAAAGCCCTCACCGAAGCTGACGGCGATGAAGAGAAAGCCGTTGACATCCTGCGCAAGGCAGGCGAGGCCAAGTTTGAAAAGAGCCAGTCGCGCGTCGCGGCTGAAGGCGCGGTAGGTTCTTATATTCATATGGGCGGCAAAATCGGCGTGATCGTCGAGGTGAACTGCGAAACCGACTTCGTCGCGCGCGGCGAAGATTTTCAGCGTTTCGTTAAAGACATCGCCATGCACATCTGCGCGTCGGAACCGCTCTACGTCAACAAGGAAGACATCCCGGCTGAAGTCGTCGAAAAGGAGCGCGAGATAGCGCGCAGCCAGGCGACGGCTGATCCGAAAAACGCCAGTAAACCGGCGAACATCATTGACAAGATGATTGACGGGCGAATGGAGAAATTCTTCACGGAAGTCGTGCTGCTGGAACAGCCTTTCGTGAAAGATCAAACGGTGACGGTCGGCGATCTGATCAAGAATCTCACGTCCAAGACCGGTGAAAAGGTCAGCGTTCGCCGCTTCACTCGTTACAAGATGGGCGAAGGACTGGAAAAACGCTCCGAGGATTTCGCCAAAGAAATCGCCAGCATGACGAAATAAAAACTGTGACCCCCGATCCATCAAATACAAATCAAATGCGGTTCCGGCGAATCCTGCTCAAACTCAGCGGCGAAGCGTTGATGGGAGAATCCGGTTACGGGATTGATCCCAACGTGGTTCGCCGCATCGCCCAGGAAGTCAAGGAAGTTCATGACCTGGGCGTAGAGGTGGCGCTGGTCGTCGGCGGAGGAAACATCTTTCGCGGCATCAAAGCGAGCGTGATGGGGATGGATCGCGCCTCCGCCGATTACATGGGAATGCTGGCGACGGTGATGAACGCCGTCGCGCTGCAGGACGCGCTTGAAAAACTCAACGTTTTCACCCGTGTCGTTTCGGCGATAGAGATGCGCGAAGTCGCCGAGCCTTTCATTCGCCGCCGGGCCATCCGCCATCTTGAAAAAGGCCGCATAGTCATCTTCGCCGCCGGTATCGGACAGCCGTTCTTCACCACCGACACGGCTGCGGCAATGCGCGCTCTTGAAATTCAGGCGGACGTAATTATGAAGGCGACCGGCGTCGGCGGCATTTACACCGCCGATCCGAGGAAAGACCCGAACGCGGTGAAGATAGACGAGCTTAACTATATGAGGGTTTTGCAGGAGGAGCTTGCAGTGATGGACGCTTCGGCGGTTTCACTGTGCAAGGAAAATAACCTGCCGATCCTCGTCTTCAATATGACCGAGCACGGTAACATCAAACGCGCAGTGATGGGCGAGCGCATCGGGTCAATCATCCGGCCCGACATCGGGCCGTCCGCCAAGTAGCAATGGAGGACAAAATGGTCAAAGAGATCAGCAAAGACACGAAGAACCGAATGGAAAAAGTGATCGAGGATTTCCGCCATAAACTCACCACAGTGCGAACAGGGCGCGCCTCGACGAGCCTGCTCGATAATATCTCTGTCGAATATTACGGATCGCCGATGCCGCTCAACCAGGTGGCGACAGTCCACGCCCCAGAAGCCTCGATGCTCACCGTCCAGCCATTCGACCCCACGTTGATCAACGACATTGAAAAAGCTCTGCGCAGTTCCGAACTCAACGTCAATCCCTCGAATGACGGCAAACTGATCCGCATCCCGATTCCGCCGCTGACCGAAGAGCGCCGCAAACAGATGGTCAAGGTCGTCCACGAAATGGCCGAAGATCACAAGACCGCGTTGCGCAACATCCGCCGCGACTCGAACGACAAACTCAAAAAGGCCCTCAAGGACAAGACGATTTCGGAAGATGAAGAGAAAGGCGGGCTGGACGAAGTGCAGAAACTGACCGACCTGCACGTGGCCAGGATCGGCGACCTCGCCAAGCACAAAGAAGACGAAATCATGAAGGTCTAAACCTAACGCGGCTCTTTTGAGACGACAACTCACGGAACGAAGCACCCACAGGGAAAAGGGGATCACGGGGAAGGACAACGCCAGCAATGGTTACTTTCCCCGTGATCCCCTTTTCCCTGTGGGTGCTTTGTCGCTGGCTCGCTACAGCGTCGAACGAACCAACCCGCCATCAACCTGCAACGAAACTCCCGTCACATAACTCGCTCGTTCCGAAGCCAGGAACGCCACGACTTCGCCAAGTTCGCGCGGCTCGCCGATCCGCCGCAGCGGGATTTCAGCCGCTTGCCCGACGAAATATTCTTCGTGAGTAATTCCCCGCTCTTTCACTCGGACATCAGCGAGCGCCTGCTGCCGGTCAGTCATGATGTGCCCGGTCAAAATGGCGTTCACGGTGATGTTGTGCGGCCCGACCTGATTGGCCATCGTTTTGGTCAATCCCGACAGGCCTGCGCGCAGCGTGCTGGAAATCGTCAGTTCATCCATAGGCTGTTTGGCGACAAGCGAGGTCAGATGAATGATTCTTCCCCAGCGGCGCTCCTGCATTCCGGGAATAACCAGCCGCGAGAGCCGCACCACATTCATCAAAGTTGATTCGACTCCAGCGAGCCACTGTTCGTCGCTCAATTCCATGAAGCGTTTGACCGGAGGGCCGCCTGTGTTGGTCACCAGAATGTCCACCTGTCTGAAACGATCAATCGTCTGCCGATACCAGTTTTCCAGGTCGTTCACCGAAGAGACATCTGCGGCGACGGCAATCACGTCACTGTGATCCGCGATTTCCGCGCGCGCCTTCTCCAACTCCTCGGCGTTGCGCGCGCAAACTGAGACCTTGCAACCTTCCTGCGCCAGAGCCACCGCGCAGGCTTTGCCGATGCCTTTGCTCGCCGCAGCGACCATCGCCACACGATTGTTCAATTCCAGATTCATCCGATTTTCCGCCTCCAATCACACGTCAGCCGCCAGCTTTCGTTTGTCGAAAACTGACGGCTGTTGGCTTATTCGTTGAAAGCCGCGTTAGAAACCAAACCGCAGGCTCAACTCGATCTGGCGCGCCGGCCCCGCGGAACTTGGCCGGTTGAAGAAGGGCGAGGTAAGCACGCCGCTGTAGTTATTGAAGTTGACGCGATTGAAAACGTTGGTGATTTGCGCCGAAATCGTCACGTTGTAACGCGATGATTCGTCGCCG
Source organism: Acidobacteriota bacterium (assembly GCA_022072205.1). Taxonomy (GTDB): domain Bacteria; phylum Acidobacteriota; class Blastocatellia; order RBC074; family RBC074; genus JAJVID01. Next base: position 10,531 of record JAJVID010000197.1, on the reverse strand, counting down.
CCGAACATTCCGGGGCCGCCCATCATCACCATCCCGCCCCCACCGCGACCGCCGCGTCCGCCGCCACCGCCCATTCTGTCGCCGCCGCGTCCGCCACCGCCTTGCCCGTTCTGCGCATTCTGGCGGTCACGCGGGCCGCCGAAGCCGAAAGTCCGGCTGATGTTGCCGCTGACAGTGAATCGTCCGGGGCCTTGCGCCAAAATGCCGTTCGGGAAAAGCGCAAGCGTCGCGGCGACACGCTGCTTGTTGATCTGATCCTGCGGACGATTGTAGCCCGCCAGAACATCGGCGTAGAGACTCGCCGGTAGATTGGAGTTGCGGCGAAGGCCTGCGGGACGATCAGTGAAAGACGTGTCGTCGTTATTATCCGTTCCGGTCGTGATGTTGAACGGCGAGCCGCTTCCCGCGCTGATCATCGGCGAGACGCGGAAACCGTAAGGCAGCGTGATGCTGCCGCCCATAAAGAAAGTGTGGCGCATGTCGAACGCCGCGCGTCCCCACTCGTTCGCCAGATTGTAATTGTCCGCCGGAGTCGAAAAGACGCCGTCAGAATCGCTGTTGGTATAGGTCAAACGATAGTTGCTGAATATCATGACCCGCCCCATTCGCCTGCCCAGGCCGAACTCGAAACGATTCGATTCGGATTTGGCTGACGATTCGATCTGAAATATGTTGCCCTGAGTCGGATCAGGACGGCCAAAACTGCCGTCAGCCTGAATGAACGGCGCGTTGATATTACGCGAACGGAACTGGTGCAGGCTGCGCGTATAAACGTAGGTGAAGGTGGCGATCAAATTCTTCGGCAACTGTCGCTCGACCGAGTTGCTCAGCGAGATCGAATACGGCGTCGTCAAATCCGGATCGAGTGTGCGAACGATGGTGTTTCGGATATCAAGATTCGGATTGCCCGCAAACGGATCGCAGTTCTCAACTGTCCGCGGAACGTTCGGGTCAATGCATTTGAAAGCGGCGTTGCGAATCGTGATGCTCTGCTGCGTCACCCCGTCGTAGCGAAGCGTATTTTCGTAAGTGCCCGGATTGAGTCTGCTGAAGAAGACGCCGCCGCCGAAGCGGAAAGTCGTCTTGCGGTCTTTGAACGGCGCCCACGCGACGCCGAAGCGCGGCGCAAAATTGAAACGATCCTGCAGGTGCTGTTGAAATTCGTGCCGCAGCCCGAACGAAAGCGTCAGGTTCTGGCTCGTCCGCCAATCGTCCTGAATGAACCACGACGCCTGATACTGGCTATAATTGATTCGTTGATTACCGCGATTGAGCGTGAATTGCGAGGCGCTGGCAGTTGGATCGCCGGCCAGCGTGCGGCGGTATTGATCCAAACTCGTGAAGGTGTACGTGCCGTTGAAATTGCTTCCGCTGATGTCGTCGTTGAACTCGTCTTCAAGCTGGAAGCCGCCCTTGATCGTGTGCTTCTTGCGCGTGTAAGTCAGGTAGTTCTGCAACTCAAAGTTATTCTGCCGTGTGTTGTTCGGGCAACAGGTGGCGCCGCCGCCGTTGAAGGCGTCGAGCACGTTGATCGCCACGCCCTGTGTTTTAGCGCTGAGCGAGCGGCGTTCGCGCTCCCACCGGAATCGCGCTTCATTGATCAGGCGCGCGTTGATGATCGAGGTGAATGAAAGCCGCAAACTATGGCTGGAATTCTCGCTGTTCGAGCCGCGCTCAGGCAGCGTGTAATTCCCCCCGTTACCGCCGCCTCCGCCGCCAAAACCGCCACCACCACCGCCTCCGCCACCGAAGAAGCCGAAGCCGCCGCCGAAATTGCCGGCGCTGAATTCACGATTCTGGCTCTCCCCTCCTGAGTAAGAGTATGTTCCGGTGATCGTGTTCTTTTCGTTAAGCAAATAGCCACTGCGGATGAAAGCTTGTTTGTTGTCGCTCGGTGAAGGCACATTGGCGACGAACGGCCCGCTCAGAGTCTGGGCTATGACCGTGCCGCTGCCATCCAGATTGCGTCCTTCGACGTTGGCGAAGAAATCCCACTTCTTTTTGATAATCGGGCCGCCAATGTTGAATGAATAGCGCTCCTGCGCAAGGTCGGGCTTGCCGCTCGTAGCGAATGGATTGCGCGCGTCGAGCGCCGAATTGCGTACGGAAAAGTTACCGCCGCCGCGCCACGATCCGTTGCCGGGCTTGGTGATGATTTCGACGCGGTTGAAACCCGCGTTGGAATACTCCGCCGAGAACGGATTCCTGTTGATGTTGATCTGCATGATGGCTTCTTTTGGAGGCAATCGGCCACCGCTGAAACCGTCAATCATGATCTGCGCGCTCTCCCCGTTGGCTCCGCCGCCAGCTAGAGCGTTCAGGTAATCGCGCAATTCATCCTCATCGTCAGGCAGCGTCTTGACGAATTCTTCACCGAGCACTGTCGCATTCATGTTCTGATCCGGCTCAGTCGTGACGGTCGTGTTGTTCGCCGCGACATCCGTAACGACTTCGACTGCGGCGATGGCCATCCTAACCGACACTGAGCCGTTGTAGGGCGCCTTCAAATCGTTAATGATCTGGGTTTGGAATCCCTGATAGGAAGACGTCAGAGTGTAAGTTCCGGGAGGGACGTTCGGGATCGAAAATTCACCGGTGAAGCTGCTCTTCGCCTTGCGCTCCTTGCCGTCTTTTGAGGCCAGCGTGATGTCCGCATTCGGGATCGCGTCTCCTCGTTCGTCAAGAACGGTTCCGCGCAGCGTCGAATTCTGGGCGAACGCGGCGACTGTGAGCGCCAGCGTGATGAACAACACTGATAAAAGCCGCTGTATTCCTTTACTCATTGGATAATCATTCATTGGTTGGGTCATTCTCTTTTCCTCGTGATTCACGTCCTTCTCCTTCAACTATCCAAACTCTTCAAACTCTTCAAACTCTTCAAACTTCTTCAAAAATGATCGCACAGTCTGTATGCGATCTTGAGTGGATTCTGTTTTGCGCGCTTGTGCGGATCGCATTTTGTGATTCGGAATCGCTGCTATCCTCACGGTTCATAAGACGAATTCAAGCTTTGAGCAGTTTCACGAAAATTTCCCGCGCAACCCGGTAACGCTTCTCAGCGGAGTGGCTTCCGAAACGCTCTGCGGAAGCATTCACCCGATGCTCATAATTCCGATTGCCCGCCAAATGCGCGCGAGTTCCATTTTCTTTGACACCCACCACACGATGACTTAGCTTAACGCCAATCCGATCACAGGCTGATAAAAGAAAGGCTCGAAGAAAGACGTGGCTGATTTCATTCGTATCACACGAGGGGATAATCCGTACCAACGCGAAGTCCAGGGCAAGGCCAATGAACCGATCACCGTCGCCGCCCTGCTCGACCGCAGCCGCGCGCTCGCCGGCGCGCGCGACCTCGATTACTCGCTGGCCGAGATAGTCGAGCGTTTGGATCGCAACGCGCCGCGCATAGCCATCATCGGCGGCTCGCCCGATCATCCGGCGCACATCATGGATTACGAGACGACCGCCCGCGCCGCCATCCGCATCTGGCAGCGCGGCGGCGTGCCCTTCGCGTTTTCGACTCCGGTCTTGTGCGACGGCACGGCGCAATCGAACGTCGGGATGTGTTATTCGCTCGAATCGCGCAACGCCATCACCGCAATGATCGTGAATCAGATGGAGGCGCAGTCGTATCACGGCGCGTTCGTCATTCAGGGCTGCGACAAACAACCGCTGGCCGCTGTGTCGGCGCTCGCCGCGGTTGACGTGACCCGGCGCGCGCGCGGCGACGCCCCGGTCTTCGCCACATTCGCGCCCGCGCACGTGCTCAAAGGCGGGACAATCCCCGAAGATTTGCGAAACGAACTTGAAGCCATCGCCCGAAAAGCTGAAGCGACCGACCATCAGGCCATCGCCGACGACTTGCGCGACGCGCTCAGTTACGTCTTGCAATGTTCATCGAATCAGGCCTTTCAGGGCGTCTTCATTCGAGCCGTCGCAGCCGGCGTCATTACGCGCGACGAACACAAGGATTTCGAGAAGCGACTGGCCGTCAACACCTGCGACGGCAAAGGCGGCATCTGCGCCTTCAATGGCACCGGCAATTCATCGCGCCACGTGGTTTCGGCTTTCGGCCTGGTTCACCCCGCGCTGGAACTGCTGACCGCGCCGCCCGATCAGGATCGCGTGAACGCGGCGGTTGACGCGCTTTTCAGTTACTGCAACGACCCCGATTACTCGGTCTCCGAGATGGTCAAGGCCAACGTCGAGAACGCCATCCGCATTCATGCCACGACCGGCGGCTCGACCAATCTGATGATGCACATGGTTTCGGGCGTGATTCACGCCGGCGTGGATTTTTCGATCTGGGATTACGAACGAATCAAAGACGCTCGCCCGATTCCCGACCTTTTCGATTACAGCCTGACGCAAAGCCGCACGATCTTCGAGTTGGCCGAGCAATGCTGTTCGGGGCAGATTCGCGGAATGGAAACGGTGATGTATGAACTGATCCGCAACGGCGTCCCGATGAACGTTGACGCGCCGACCGCGACCGGCTCGACCTGGCGCGCCCGCCTGGCCGACACCAGCAACCTTTCAGCCGAAGGCGTCAAACAAAACCCGATCATCCTGAGCCGTCCGCGCCGCCGATTCAGCGGTGTTGATGTGCTGCGAAGCAACTTCTTCGATTCGGCGGTCGTAAAGATCAGCGGAATGCCCGACGCGCAACTCGACGAATTCGACTCCAAACTCGCTGTCGTGCTCTATTTTGAAAACGAAGACGAAGCGAACCGGATGCTGCTGGACGACCATTACCTGGAATCGGTCAAATCGGATGAGGCGATCACGCGCGACGATCTGCTGAGGATTTACGAACACAACGCGAAGCAAACGCCCTGCGCGACGTCGCGCGAAGAACTGTTCGACCAGATGCTTCACGAAAAGATCATCAAGTTCGCCGTCGTGATCAGCGGTCAGGGGCCGGAGGCTTACGGGATGCCTGAAATGTTCACGCCGATGCAGCACGTCAACGCCAACCGCCACTTGAAGAAGCTGGCGATGATCCTGACCGACGGGCGCTACTCCGGCGTCAGCTACGGCGCAGCCATCGGCCACATCACGCCCGAAGCCAAACGCGGCGGCGGCATTTTGTACCTGCAAACCGGCGACATCATTCAATCGAATCTGCGCGCGAGGAACATCACGCTGATTGACCGGAAGGCGCTATGCGAAGATGGAGAGGTTGTGGCCTACTCAGGCAGGCTGAGCGATGAGCGGCGCGAGTTGGGAGCGGAACGATTGCGTCTGATCAACCGCCGCCTGCTGGACATCGTCCCGACCAACCGGATGCGCGACGTGACAGACGCGGCGCATGGAGTCGTGCCAAGTTCAGTCGCGGAAGCGGCTCTTGAAACATTTGTTGAATTCACGCATAGAGACCTGGCTGTCGCCAGTGACTAAATCAGACCACGCAACATTGGTACAGAGAGACCTACCGTAGAGGGTCGCAGAGGAACGCAGAAAACGATCCAGACAGGTCTTCCCTCTGCGCACCTCTGCGAACTCTGCGGTGGCTTATACCAATCTTTGCTGTTCCAATTTAGACGAATGCCTTATCAAAAGGAGACTTCAATGAAAATGCTCATGCTACTGTTCTGCTTGTTCATCACGTCCGCATTATTCGCGTCCGCGCTCGCCGCCGACAATGACATCGAGAAGCGCGTCGAAAACGGCTACGCCGACTCCGGCGGAGTGAAGATTCATTACGCCGCGCTCGGCGACAAGAAAAACCCATTGATCGTGATGATCCACGGCTTCCCCGATTTCTGGTATTCGTGGCGCAACCAGATGGAGGCGCTGTCGTCCGATTATTACGTCGTGGCGATTGACCAGCGCGGCTACAACCTCTCCGACAAGCCGAAGGGCGTCGAGAATTACGACATGCGATTGCTGGTGGGCGACGTGATCGCCGTGATCAAGCATCTGGGCCGCGAGAAAGCGATCATCGTCGGGCACGATTGGGGCGGCGCCGTATCGTGGACGCTGGCGACTTATCAGCCGCAGTACGTCGAGAAACTGATCATTCTCAATCTGCCGCATCTGCGCGGCCTTTCGCGCGAACTGGCCAACAATCCGCAGCAGCAGAAGAACAGCCAGTACGCGCGCAACTTCCAGCAGCCCGACGCTCACACGAAAATCACCATCGAGCAGATAACCGACTGGGTGAAAGACCCCGAAGCGAAGAAGAAGTACATCGAAGCTTTCAAGCGTTCGGACATGGAAGCGATGCTCAATTACTACAAACGCAACTACCCGCGCGAGCCTTACACGGAAGACAAATCGCCGGTCATCAAAGTCAAAATGCCTGTGCTGATGATTCACGGCCTTGACGATTGGGCATTGCTGCCCGGCGCGCTCAACAACACCTGGGATTGGCTGGAAAGCGATCTGACGCTGGTGACGATTCCGAAGGCCGGGCATTTCGTCCAGCAGGACGCGTCCGATATGGTCACACGTTCGATCAAGA
>JAJVID010000197.1:0-3962 GCA_022072205.1 Acidobacteriota bacterium | reverse complement strand
TTGCTGCCCGGCGCGCTCAACAACACCTGGGATTGGCTGGAAAGCGATCTGACGCTGGTGACGATTCCGAAGGCCGGGCATTTCGTCCAGCAGGACGCGTCCGATATGGTCACACGTTCGATCAAGATGTGGCTGAAACGATAACAACAGAACTTTGCGTCGCTCCCGCACAGGCACGGCAATCCGAAGCCGGTTAAGCCTTCGGATTGCCGATCGCTGCCCTAACGGGTCGGCTGAGGATCACTGGTTACTCGTTTAACGCCGCATAGCGGCGCTTGAAATCATTGCCGCAGTAGCTGCAAATGAAATCCGCAGCAAAACTTTTGCCTCTCTGCTTATAAAAGCGAAAGTTGAGACGAAAACCTCTAATGGCGGCGGGAATTTTTTTTCGCCGGAAATCGTTGGGCTGGGCGAAAGCGCAGGTAGTATACTTCGCGCCGCCCAGTTTCAATCTCTGCATTACCCTGCAATCAGCTTCCAGCCCGCGTGGGCGGAAGGAGCATTATGAGTTCTCCCTCGACCCCCGAAGTGACTCAGTTGCTGCTAGCCTGGAGCAATGGAGATCGCGCCGCGCTCGACCAGTTGATGCCGATAGTCTATTCGGAGCTGCGGCGGCTGGCGCATCGCCAACTCGGCGCCGAGCGCCCCAATCACACGCTGCAAACCACGGCGCTCGTCAATGAAGCCTACCTGCGGTTGGTTGATCAGAATTCATTGCAATGGCAGGATCGCGCTCATTTCTTCGCGGTGGCGGCGCGAATGATGCGCCACATCCTGGTTGATTACGCGCGCGCCCGCCACAACGCCAAGCGGGGCGGCAGAGCGGTGAAAGTGGCGTTGGATGAGGCGGCGGAGGTTTCGGTTGAAAGAGCGGCGGAGATGGTGGCGCTGGACGAGGCGCTGACGGCGCTTGCGGAGTTCGATCCGAGAAAGAGCCGGATTGCCGAACTGCGGTTCTTTGGCGGATTGACCGTCGAAGAGGCGGCGGAGGCGCTCAAGGTCTCGCCGGGCACGGTGATGCGGGATTGGACGCTGGCCAAGGCATGGCTCAAGCGGGAGATCAGCAAATGACGCCTGAACGTTGGGGGCAAATCGAAAAGTTCTTTTATTCCGCCATTGAACTCGAACCGGACAAACGATCCGCGTTCCTCGATGAAGCCTGCGCTGGCGACGATGCGCTGCGCTCTGAACTGGAGGAATTACTCGCCGCGCACGAGCAGCCAGAAATCGGCTTTGAAGCCATCAAGTCAGAAATCGCGGCTGGTCTCATAGCCGAAGAAAAGTCTGGGAGTATGGAGGGGATGACGCTGGGCCGCTACCATATCATCTCGTCTCTGGGCGCGGGCGGGATGGGCGAGGTATATCGCGCATTGGATACGCGGCTCGAACGCGAAGTGGCCGTCAAAATCCTGCCGGCGCATCTGGCCGACAACCCCGAAGCATTGTTGCGATTCGAACGCGAGGCCAAAGCGGTGGCCGCTCTCTCACACCCCAACATCCTCTCCATTCATGATTTCGGAACCGAGAATGTCGAAAACGGGCGGAGCGTGAGCTATGCGGTTATAGAACTGCTCCGGGGCGAGACGCTGCGCAACCGTCTCTCGCGCGGCGCGCTGCCCTCCCGCAAAGCGGTCGGAATCGCGATCGAGATCGCCGAAGGATTGTCGGCGGCGCACGCCAAAAGCATCACCCACCGCGACCTGAAACCTGAAAATATCTTTCTGACCTCGGATGGCCGAACGAAGATCCTGGATTTCGGCCTGGCGCGAATCAAAGCCGCGGTTTCGGATGAAAACATCTTCTCAGCTACCACCAGGTCTTCCATCACCGAACCGGGGATTGTGATGGGCACGCCCAGTTACATGTCGCCGGAGCAAGTGCGCGGCGCCGAAGTCGAAGCGACCAGCGACATCTTCTCCTTCGGGTCTGTCCTTTACGAGATGGTGACAGGCAAGCGGCCTTTTGCGGAACGAACAGTGGCCGACACGATGGCGGCAATCTTGAGAGACGACCCGCCGGAACTGTCGGACTCAGGAAAGAACATCCCGCCGGATCTGGAGCAGGTCATCATTCACTGTCTGGAGAAAAACCCGGCGGAGCGGTTTCAATCGGCGCGCGACCTGGCCTTCGCCTTAAAGACCATCTCCGGCGGATCGGGAAAGTCAAAAGCTTTACCCGCGCTCTCGCTGCTGCGCTCACGCGCCGCCGTTTCAATCGCCGCCGGATTGGCGCTCCTGCTGCTTGCGCTGGCGCTGTATCTGGCCTTCCGGCCAGAGAAGAGCGTCTCCATAGTCGTCCTGCCGTTCACCGACGGAGTGGATACGGAATACATCTCAGACGGAATCACCGAAAGCATCATCAACAATCTTTCGCAATTGCCCCAATTGCGAGTCATCGCGCGGACGACCGCTTTCAGCTACAAAGGACGATCCGTGAATCCGCAACAGATCGGGAAAGAACTGCGAGTTCACGCCGTGATCACAGGCAAGGCCTCCTTGCGCGGAGATAGCCTGACGGTTCTGGCGGAAATGACCGATGTTGCCACCGGCGCACAGACTTGGAGCGAGAGATACTCCCTGAAGTTCTCAGACATCTTCGCCGTGCAGGAAGAGATCACTCGCGCAATCTCCGAGACCCTGAGGCTGAGGCTGACGGGTGAACAGCAGCAACGTTTGACCAGACGCTATACGCAAAGCGCCGAGGCTTACGATTTATTTCTGCAGGGCCGCTATCACTGGAACAAGCGAACTGATGAAGAAATTAAGAAAGGGATCACCTACTTCACCCGAGCGGTCGCCAAAGATCCGAACTATGCGCTGGCTTATGTCGGGTTGGCTGACTCTTACATCTGGTCTGCCAACTTGCTTCCCCCTTCAGAGGCGATGCCTACCGCGAAAGCGATGGCTACGAAGGCGCTCCAAATCAATGATAACCTCGCCCAGGCTCATACCTCGCTGGCAGCCGTGAATCTGCTTTATGAATGGAATTGGTCGGATGCCGAGAAAGATTTTGAGCGAGCTATCGCGCTCAATAGAAACTATGCCACAGCGCGCCAGTGGTACGCCGAGTATTTGACGGCGGTGGGGCAGCATGAAAAAGCCATTGCGGAAATCAAACAAGCTCTCGATCTTGACCCGCGTTCGCCTGTTATCAATCGTGATGTTGGATGGCATTACTACTGCGCGCGCCAGTACGATCAGACAATCGAGCAATGTCAGAACATTCTCAAGCTAGATCCGAATTCTGCTCCGGCGCATACACTGCTCGGCCTCGCCTATGCGAAAAAGGGGATGTTTGCGGAAGCGATTGTTAAGCTGCAAAAAGCTGTCGAGCTTTCTCCAACCAGCAGTAACAACTTGGCGAGGCTCGGATATGCTTACGCGATCTCCGGTCGTCATGACGAGGCCTTACAGATACTCAACAAATTAACCGCGCTATCTAACGAGACCTACCTTTGGCACACCTACGTTGCTGCAATTCACGGAGGTTTGGGCGACAAAGAACAAGCCTTTATCTGGTTGGAAAAGGCATATCAGGATCGCAGCGGAGGGTTGATTTATCTCAAAGTATTACCAATGTTGGACAGCCTGCGCTCAGACCCCAGATTTCGAGATATGATGCGACGTGTCGGATTTCCAGGTTGATCCGATCTGGCAATCAAAGCGCAGATGTCCTATCAATCCACTCGCGTATCATTGGTATATCTCGTTAGGTAGATTACGATGAAAGGCCAGACAGATTGTCTGGCCTTTCCCTTATAGGTGGTGGCTATCTACGAAAGCAGCAGCGGCCCTATACATGACATCAAGCGTAGCGTCGCCGGGGCAAAAAGGGTCAAGGGATGGCTCCCAATCCGGCGGCAAAAGATCAGGACTATTTGTCATCCCATCTTCACCATGTACTCTCTTGCTGATTCTTTTAGCTCCTTCTTCTACAACCTTGAGCTTACCCTTGATTTTTTT
>JAJVID010000196.1:7434-31364 GCA_022072205.1 Acidobacteriota bacterium | reverse complement strand
GGCGCCTTGATGTGCGGCGCGAAATTCGACGGGGCGGCCTCCGCGATGGTCCATTTGTCGCTGAAGGATACCAAGCCGCCCGCGACCAGCGCGACCGACCGGTAACGGTTTTCGACGGCGGCGTAAACCAGACCTTCCTGCGCGCCCTGGCTGTAGCCGTAATAGGCCAGGCGGGTCGGATCAATGTCACCGCGTGTCGCCAGGTAATCAAGGCCTCGGCTCAGATCGGTTGTGTTAGCGACCACCTGCTCGCGGCGTTTGACCGTCGAGTATTCTGGTTGCTGATAGCCCGGCGGATGCTCTCGCTCCTTGAAGCCTTTGAAGACTACGGCCCAGACGGCGCGGCCCGATCTGATAAACGGCGCAAGCTGCATCTCGACCGATTCGGCCAGCGTGATGTACCTGCCGTAAACGTCTCCGGCGGGAACGAATTGAATCGTCTGGAAAGGCTTCTGCGAGTTTTTCGGCAGGTAGAGATAAGCGATGACGCGTTCGTCGTTTGCGCCGAGGTAGGTGATCTTCTCGCGCCGCCACTCGGCGGTCTCAGTTGTTTCAATGACTCGCGCATCGGTTGGCGATTTGTCGTAACGGTAATGGCTGAGCAGGGAATTGAAATATGCGTCGCTCGTCGGCGTGTAGACCGGAACTTGCCGTGTCGTGTCAATCGGCATCGCGCCCTGATCGCCTTTCGCCTCCGGCGAATTGAGCGCGCAGCGGAAACCGATCCGCTCCGAGTTGTGAAATCCCGGAAACGCGCCGATGTCGCTGAAGAGGTAGAAAATATCCTTCCACGATCCGCCGGCGACCGTGAACCCATCGGTCACTTCATTCAAACACCATTCGGCGGCGTTCCCGGCCATCTGATAACAGCCGAAAGGACTCATCCCGAATTCAAATCCGTTGACCGGCGCCGGGCCGCTGCTATTGAAGTTGGCGTGTCCTTCGACCGCGCCGCCGAATCTGACCCAGCCCCAGGGCAGCGTGTAATCCGAATAGTAGGTGATCAGGCCGTTGCGCGCCGCCTTCTCCCACTGAAAGACGGTCGGAAGCTGTTTGCCGCGAAACGCCGCGTAGGCCGCGGCTTCGTACCAAGTGACACCAGTCACCGGATGTTCAGCTTTGCCTTCGGGGAAGTTTTGATTGAGCCATTCACGCGGCCCCGGCAACGCGGTGCGGTCGCGGAAGAGCGCCATCGCCTCTTCAAACTTGAGCGTTCGTCCGTCTTTGACGAACGGATGTTTCCAGAGTTCCGGTTTGAAATAGCCGCCCGCATTGATGAACTCTTTGTATTCGCGGTTTGTCACTTCATATTTGTCAATGAAGAAGTCATCGAGTTGGACGCCTGCGCCAGTCGGCTTGGCTCGACTGACCAATCTGTACGCGCCGCCAGGAACATAAACCATGCGTTCGGGCAGCCTGTCTTTTTCGATCAGCTTCACCTTGAAATCGCTCGGCTCGTCGGGCGGGACCATCGTGTTTCCGGTCTGCAACAAGACGCTGAAGATCGTCCGCTCGAAAGTCGCATAGCCTTCTTTTTCGAGCGAGAGGATGTACTGGCCGCGCGCGATCTGACGTTTGTTGATCGGAGTTTCGCCGATGAACTGGCGCGGCGATGGCGAATCGGGCGAGAAGCGTTTCAGATAGACTCGCGCGCCCGCCGGTTCCGAAGCCACCGAGAGGCCATCGGCGATTGAAGTTGTCAGCCGGGTTATCGTCGCATCTTCCAGCAGATACTGTTTCATTTGCGCGGCCAGATCGAAGGCTTCCGAATATTTCTGCTCGCGCGCCAGTTTTTCCAGCACCGGAATTTGTTCCTTCGCCCATTTCAGATTCGCCGCGCGGCGATAAACCCGCCCACCGGCGACAGCCAGCAAAACCGCCGTCGCAATCATCAGCATTGCCGGCGTTCGCCACGATGTCTTGCTGGCGCCAGCCGGCGTGGCCCGCGTAATTTGGGTTGTGAAGCCCGACGATCTTTCTCTCTCCTTGCCGCGCAGCTTCTGCTCGAATTCTATCTCCTCGTGTAGGGCTTTCAGATCGGTGAGCATCTCGCCGCATCGCCGGTACCGCGCCGCGCGATCTTTCTCCAGCGCCCGGCTCACGATCCGCTGCAATTCGGCGGGCGCGTCAATCAGGCTTGTTGAAAGCGGAAGCGGTTCCTTGTTGAGCAGCGCGGCGATGGCGTCGGCGGTTGTCGCGCCTTTGAACGGCCTGTCTCCGGCCAGCATTTCGTAAAGCACGACGCCGAGGCTGAAGATGTCCGTGCGCTCATCAAGTTCCTCGCCGCGCACCTGCTCCGGCGACATGTAGCCTACAGTTCCCATGATCAATCCGGGATCGGTTTGGACGGATTGGATCGAGGCGTTGGCGCCGGGCGCGTTGAAGACATCGCGCTGCGTGATTCGGGCGAGGCCGAAGTCGAGCGTCTTGATGTAGCCGTCCGGACGCAGCATGACGTTTTCAGGTTTGATGTCGCGGTGAATGATGCCCGAGGCGTGCGCGGCGGCCAGCGCAGAGGCCATCTGCGTGATGACATCCAACGCCTCGCTCACGCTCATCCGCGCTTCCAGCAGGCGTTTTCGCAAGGTCTGGCCTTCGACGAATTCGGTGGCGATGAAGTGAACGGAGCCGGCCTGGCCGATTTCGTAAATGGTCAGGATGTTCGGATGGTTGAGCGCAGAGGCTGCGCGCGCCTCACGCTCGAAGCGGCGAACGCGCTCCGAGTCAGCAACGAAGCGCGCTGGCAGCAGCTTGAGCGCGACCTTTCGCCGGAGCCGCGCGTCTTCGGCCAGATAAACTTCACCCATCCCGCCCGCGCCCAGCTTGGAAATGATTTTGTAAGCTCCGATCTGCGATCCGATCTTTGCGTCGCTCTCTTGCTCGGCCAGAATTTCAGCGGCAAGGCGCAACGCTGGCGTCTCGATGAAGTTCACCGCCTGGGTTTCGTAACCGAGCAGCGCCTCGACTTCGCGGCGCAACTCTTCGTCGCCCGCGCAGGCTTCGCCCAGGAACGCTTCGCGCTCGCCCGCGCCGCGTTCGAGGGCGTCGCCATAAATCTGTTTGATCAACTCTTGCCGCTCATCCTTGCTCACGATGTTTCTCCGCCGAGTTCGCGCAACAGCCAGGCTTTGGCCCACTCCCAGTCGCGTTTGACCGTTTTGGGCGAAATTTTCAGAGCTTCGGCTGTCTCATCAATGCTCAGGCCGCCGAAGAATCTCAACTCGACTACGCGGCTGGCGCGCTCATCGGTTTCGGCCAGAGCCGTCAACGCGTCATCCAGCGCCACCAGATTGGCGCCGCGTTCGGTCGAACCAGCCACAGCTTCGTTGAGCGAGACCTGAACGGCGTCGCCGCCGCGCTTCTGGTAATTGCGCGCGCGCGCGAAATCCACCAGCACGCGCCGCATCAATTGAGCCGAGAGCGCGAAGAAGTGCGCGCGGTTCTGCCATTGCACGCGGCTCGAATCAATCAGCCGCAGGTAAGCTTCGTTGACCAACGCGGTGGTTTGCAGAGTGTGGCCGGGACGCTCGCCGCCCATGTAGCGGTGGGCCAGACGGCGAAGCTCGTCGTGAACAAGCGGGATCAGCTTTTCAAGCGCCACCTCGTCTCCACGGTTCCAGGCAAGGAGCAGTTCGGTGACTTCGTGGGGGGATGTGTCCATCGGGCTACCTCCGGCGCCGCGCCGATTTTTTTATTTAGCCGTGACCTTTTTTGCCGGCTGTTTCACGCCTATGCGGATGAGCGCAAAAGCGCGCAGGAAATTTTGACCGAATGTGAATCAATTACAAGGAGAAATAAACCATGAAACACCGCAACTCGTTATTCGCAATCACTGTCGTGGCGCTCATCGCCCTCTCATCCATGCTGGTGTGGGCGCAAACCGGCGGCGCGTCCGAATGGAAGAAACGCGTCTTCGATCAGATCGCTTCTGGCGCGCGCCCGCAACCGGGCGAGAACATCGAAGCAGCCAGGCCCGCCATTGAGCTGTCCGTCGCGCAACAAGGCGGCATCGGCGATATTCTGGCGCGGCAAAAGAACGCGTTGATCGGCGCGTGGGACCTCACGTTGACCTTCAGCGACGGCTCACAGGTGAAGTCCACGCTGAACATTTTCCCGGGCCGCGTGGATGGCGAGGGATCGGCGCTCCACGCCGCCGAAGCCACACTCCTGCTGCCCAGCCCGACCACGCCCGAACAAGGCGCCTGGCAACATAACGGGGGATTGCAATTCATCGCTTCCTATCGTGGCTACGCGGTGGACGAGAAATTCGAACATCCCTTCGGCAAAATCGGTTTCCGCCACGCCATCACGCTCGACGCGGATCAACAGGCTTTTACCGGCCGGGCCGTGTTTGAGGTTATAGACGCCAGCGGGGAAGTAGTCTTCTCCGACAACGTGCAGACTCGCGGCGTCCGGCAACGCGCTGTGGCTCCGTAGTCGGAAAGTTGAGAGCGTGGCGATGTTCAATCGCCGCTGCCTTTTTGGCTTAAGCTTGGTCGGCTGTCGCGGCGGTCTGTTTCTTCTTCATCGCCGGCGACAGCCTTCTCAGTTTTTCGACTACTGCTGGCAGAACCTCAAGCACGTAATCAACATCCTCTTTCGTGTTGTACTGGCCGAAGCTGAAGCGCAGCGAGCCGTAGCCCGTATCGCGCGGCAATCCAATGGCCATCAGCACGTGCGACGGTTCGGTCGAGCCGGATGAGCAGGCCGAGCCGGTCGAAACCGCGACGCCTTTCAGGTCGAGCGAAATCTGCAAGCCTTCGCCTTCGACGTGGTCGAAGTTCAGGTTGGCGATGTTCGGCACGCGGCGTTCCGGAGCGCCGTTGCGCGAGATGTCGGGGATGCGTTTGAACAACTCTTCTTCCAGGTAATCGCGCAACTCCCGCGCGTGTTCCATCCTCTCGGCCAGATGCAGCCGGACGAGTTCAGCCGCTTTGCCCATGCCGACGATCAGCGGGACGCTCTCGGTGCCCGCGCGGCGGTCGCGTTCGTGGTGGCCGCCGTGCATCTGCGACGCGATGCGCACGCCTCGGCGGACGTAGAGCACGCCGACGCCTTTCGGCCCGTGAATCTTGTGCGCGGTCAGGGTGAGCAGGTCAACGCCGAGTTCTTTCACGTCAACCGGAATCTTGCCGACCGATTGCACAGCGTCCGTGTGAAGGTAGAGGTGTTTTTGCCCGGCTTCGCGGCGTTCTTTGATCAGCGCGGCGATCTCTCTGAGCGGCTGAATCGTGCCAATCTCGTTATTGGCGTGCATCACCGTAATCAGGACGGTTTCGTCAGTCAACGCTTCACGCACGTCTTCAATTCGCACGACGCCTTCGCGGTAGACGGGCAGGTAGGTCACGCGACAGCCCTGTTTTTCCAAATGGGCGCAAGACGCCAGAACCGCCGGGTGTTCGATTTGCGAGGTGATGATGTGGCGGCCACGTTCTTTATTGGATTCGGCGACGCCCTTGATCGCCAGGTTGTCCGATTCGGTGCCGCCCGAAAGGAACGTGATTTCGGTCTTGTCGGCGTTGAGCAGCAAGGCGACTTGCTGGCGGGCGTCTTCGATGGCCTGTCTGGCCTGCTGGCCCCATTGATGAGTGGACGAAGCGTTGCCGTAAGCTTCTGTGAAGTAGGGAAGCATGGCCTGCGTGACTTCGTCGTCAACTCGTGTTGATGCGCTGTTGTCGAGGTAGATTCTTTTCATGGCTTTTGTCTCGTACTTACACTTAACGGTTTCTGAAGCCCAAGCATACCTCAATTCGCTGCTTGTGTTGAATCGGGCGATGGTGTAGAAATTGACTACCTTTTTGATACCCCCATAACAGTTGAGTCAAACGCAGAGGGAGGAAGAAAATATGAACGCAGGCTTTGTTCGCAGGGTAATGACATTCGCGGCGTTCGGGTTCGCTTTGAATATCGCTTTGCTGGGAATGTCTATCAACGCGCCGGCGCAGACCTCGCGCCCGCGTCCGAAAGTCGTCACGAATGACCCGAGCACTTACCGTTACGCCTATCAACACGGTTACCGCGCCGGGTACGAAGACGGATTCACCAAAGGCAAGAGCGATTTCAACGAGAACCAGTCGCGCGATTTTCAGAGCAGTGAGGCTTACAACCGCGCCGATCGCGGGTACGAAACGCGGATGGGAACTCGGGCTGAATTCGAGGAGTCCTATCGCGCCGGTTTTGAACTTGGATACAACGACGGATTTTTCGGGAGGCCGTTCACGGTCACCGTTCCGTCGAATCTGGGCAGAGTGGTGATTGCGACGGTCAACGCGAACAGCGCGCCTGCGCAATCGGAACCATCTTCCGCAAGCTCGAATTCGTCGGGCCGTCCACGATCAACCAACTCGGGCGAATCGAGATCAGCGGATGACAGACCCGCCGGGCGCCGCGCGCAGATGGTCGTTCCTGACGGAACCGAGATGAAGATCCGCTTGTCTTCGCAAATCAGCACCAAGACCAACAAGGAAGGCGACAAATTCACAGCCGTCGTGCTCGATCCGAGCAATTACGCGGACGCGGTGATCGAAGGCCACATCGCCAAACTCAACCAGTCAGGCAAAGCTACGGGCAAAACTGAACTCGCGCTGACTTTCGATTCGATCACGATGCGCGATGGGCGAGGCGGACGTTTCGCGGCCCAGGTCGAGAAGGTTTACCAGAGCGAAACAGTCAAGACCGTTGACGAAGAAGGCAACGTCGAAACCAGCAGTCGAACTAAAGACACTGCCACGCGCGGCGTCGGCGGAGCGGCGCTCGGCGCGATCATCGGCGGCATCGCGGGCGGCGGCAAGGGCGCGGCCATCGGGGCGGCCATCGGCGGCGGAGTCGGCGTCGGCTCGGTCTTCATTCAGGGCGGGAAAGAATTGATCCTCGATCCCGGAACTGAAATCCTGATTCGCAGCGCATCTCCGGCGCGAACGAGAGATTAGCGGAGGTAGGGAGTAGGGAGTGGGGAATGGGGAGTAGGGAGAGGAAGGCGCATCATTATTGCCCACTCCCCACTCCCCACTTCCCACTCCCTACTCCCTATTGTTTTTATGGTCACTCTTCTCACCGACTTCGGCCTCTCGGATTATTTCGTTCCCGCCGTTAAGGGCGTCATTCTCACGGTCAGCCCGGGAACCCAAATCATTGACATCACGCACGAGGTGGCGGCGCAGGACGTTCATTCAGCCGCTTTCACGCTCGGCGCTTGCTATCGCGATTTTCCTCAAAAGACGGTTCATTTCGCGGTGGTTGATCCCGGCGTGGGATCGTCGCGCCGCCCGATTGTCGTCGAAGCCAGAGGACATTTTTTCGTCGGGCCGGACAACGGCATCTTCAGTTTCGTTTACGCGTGGGAGACGAGCGTCCGTGTTTTTCACGTCACCAACGATCAATACTTCCGCCACCCGGTCAGCCCGACATTTCACGGACGCGACGTGTTCGCGCCGGTCGCCGCGCACGTCGCGCGAGGCGTGAAGCCCGAACAGATCGGTGAACAGATCGAGGATTACGTCAGATTTGAAATCCCTCGCCCGCATTCGATCGAAGCGCAGGGCGTGATCAAAGGCCGCATCCTTCACATTGATCATTTCGGCAATTGCATCACCAATTTTACCGGGGCCGATCTGGGACCCGATGCGATACGGCCTTCGACGAAATTCTATTTCGGGGGGCGCGAGATCAGGCAGTTCGGTTCGCATTTCGCCGAAGCGGCGGATCGGGATGATCTGTTCGCCTATCCGGGCAGCGCGGGTTTTTGGGAAATCGCTTTGTGGTCTGGTTCAGCCGCTAAATTCATCAATGCGAGGCGTGGCGATGAAATTGTCCTCGCCAATCCGCAATCCGCAATCACCCACGAGTAATGGCCGCAATGAAACTGATTCGTTCGACACTCGACCTTGAATCGCGCGTTCAGGTGATGGGCGTGCTCAACGTTACGCCTGATTCATTCTCCGACGGCGGAAAGTACGATGATGCCGAGCGCTCGGTCGCTCGCGCTTTCGAGATCGAGGCTGAGGGCGCGGACATTCTGGACATCGGCGGCGAATCCACTAGACCGGGCAGGCCAGGATTGAAGCCGGTCAGCGTCGAAGAAGAGTTGGATCGCACGCTGCCCGTGATCGAATCGTTGCGCGGACGGCTGCGGATTCCAATCTCGATTGACACGACGAAGAGCGAGGTCGCGCGGGCCGCGATTGACGCCGGAGCCGAGATCATCAACGACATCAGCGGGCTTCGGTTCGACCCCGCGCTTGCCGATGTCGCGGCTGAAAGCGGCGCGGCTCTGGTCTTGATGCATTCGCGCGGCGAACCTGAAACGCTCCATCAAATGCCGCCGGTCGAAGACATCTTCGCCGAAGTGATCGGTGGGCTGCGGCGCTCAATCGAACAGGCGTCGCGTCGTGGCGTGCGGCGGGAGCGGATCATCCTCGATCCGGGAATCGGGTTTGGCAAAACGCCCGAACAGAATTTGCAATTGATCAATGAACTTGACCGCATAATCGCCGAGTTCGATTTGCCCATCCTGCTTGGAACCTCGCGCAAATCTTTCATCAAACGCACGCTGGATAAGATAATGACTGCGGACGCGCGAGACGATCGGCGCGAGCGGGTCGCGGGAACGGCGGCGACTGTTACCATCGGCGTTTTGCGCGGCGCGCGCATTGTGCGCGTTCACGATGTGGGCGAAATGGTGGCGTTGACGAGGATAGTGGAAGCGGTTCTGAAAGGGTCTTAGCGCGCACCTCATTTGTCTAATAACTTCTTTCTGCTACCATCGTCGCTGATTTCGGCTCTCGCGGCCCGATTATTGCGGGGCGCAATCAATGACAAATTAGATAACAAAACGGATTCCTTATGAAATTGCGAATCAGACCCAGGATTCTTGCCCTTTCAGGATTTGGCGCGCTCCTTCTGACCATGAGCGCATTCTGGTTTGTGAATGCGGCTGACTCGATCGGCGCCAGACAGGCGCGCGAATTGATTCAAAATATCGCCGGCGCGAATCTCACAAAAGATCAGGTGCAGATCAAAAACATCTCAGGCGGCATCGGCGGCGGTGGCGTGATTGTCGAAGCTCAGATCGAAACGGCTTTTCGCTTTGCGAAGGGCAAAGACGGCTGGCGCATCGCTGAAGTGCGCCTGGGCGCCGGGCAATGGGAATCTTTTGAGCTGATCGAAGAAGCGGTGAGCCGTGAAAAGACCCGCCGGACCAGCGCGATGCTCAAACAGATCGCCGATGGAATCAGCGCGTACAAAAACGAGCGCGGGCAGTTCGTGGAGGCCGATAAGATTGACAAGCTGCTCGACTTTCTTTCGCCGCGTTATCTGAATACACCACAGCGGCGCGACTTGTGGGGGAAAGAATTCGAGTATCGCGGCTCGGCCAGCGGCTATCGCCTGTTTTCATCCGGCCCTGACCGTAAATCCGGCACGAAGGATGACCTGGTCATGGAAAACGGAGCATTGATAACCAGCAACTGACAACCGCTTATGCAATACGTTTCAGTCGAGCATCAAAGAGCCATCGGCCCGCGATACAAGATCGCTTCGATGGTGTTCTTTATATTTTGCGTGTCCGTGATTCTGTTTGCGGTCGCCGGACGTTTCGCCAGACCGGAGGCGACTCCGGGCAGCGAAAGATTGATGAAGACCTTCCCCGTGATCGTGATCATTCTGGCTTTTAGCGTCATCGTTCTGCGGCGCCTGTGGATGTCAATCCTGGTGATGGGAATGGCGGCGCGAACGGGAGTGAACGCGGTGTTGAGCAGGCTGTTGCAGATGACAATCGTTTGCGCCGCGCTGTCCGAGATGGTGGCGATTCTGGGCTTCGTGTTTTACATGCTGACGGGCGATTCCCAGTACCAGTATTTTTTGATTCTGTGCCTGGTCAGCCTGATGCTGCTTTTTTACACGGCCTTCCCCCGGCGCGGTGAATGGGAGCGCGCCGTCGCCGCCGCCGCTGCGAACACGCAACCGAAATAGCCCGGCGTTCGGTTCGCGGGGTTCGGGGAGTTATCTGAGGAGTGAGAAGTAGTTCAATGATGAAACCTGAAAAAATGGGAGCGGCGATCATCTTCGTTGCCTTCCTCGTCACTGCCGCCAACGGGGAACCCGCCGCAGCGTTTGTCCCGCAAAAGAACCCGGAACAAAATCCCGCATCCAAATCATCTCCGCTCGCGCCGGCGATTTCTCCATCAACCAGCGAACAAACGCAGGGCAAAGTCTCCGATGCGCGCGCGCGCCAGCAGGCTTATCTGCGATTCGCTGAAGCCCGGCGGTTGAAGGATGAAGCGCAGCGAATGCGCAACGCGCGACTGCTCGACGACGCCATCAGAGCTTACAAGGAAACCATTCAGCTCGATCCGTCCTCAGCCGAACCGCACGTTGATCTGGGCGAACTCTATTTCTTTTTTCAATCGCGACGGGACCTGGCGGAACGCGAGGCCCAGGAGGCTGTGAAGCTGGATCCGGCCTGCGCGGGCGGGCACCTGCTGCTCGCGCGGTTGTACTCATACGCCGTCAGGCTGGAGAACAATTCACGCTCGCCGTTGATCGAGCGCGCGATCCACGCTTATGAAAAAGTGACGGAGCTTGACCCAAGGCACACCGAGGCATGGGCGATGCTGGCCGAATTGCACGGGATCAAAACCGACACCGGCAAACAGATTCATGCGCTGGAAAAATGGGCCGGCTCTCCCATCCCGAATGACACGCTGTTTTACAACACGGTGATGAACAGCGACCTGTCTTCGGATCAGGCCTACTACCGGCTTTCTCGGCTTTATCTGGGCCAGGGGAAAAACGAAGAGGCGGTTTCAGCCGCCAAGCGAGCTTACGAAAGCAATCCGGAATCGAACGATTACGCGCGCAATCTGATCAGTATCCTGCGCGTGGCCGGGACGAGCGCCGAGGAGTTGCGCGTCTACAGACGTTTGATGAAATCCGCCGCCAGCCCGGCGCTGATGGTCGGTTACGGTTCCGCGCTGGTTCGCGCCGGACGTTACACCGAAGCGATTGAAACGCTGCGCGAATACGTGGCGCTCGATCCGTCGAACGCCAGCGCCGTCGGTCTGCTCGCCATCGCGCAGAGAAGAGCCAACCAGCGCGCCGCCGCGATTGAGACGTTGAAAGCCGGAATCGCCAAAGCTGATGAAGGCGTGCGCGCGGAACTGGCGCTCGAACTCGCGCAGACTTACGAAGAAGCCGGACGCAACGAAGAAGCGATTGCGCAATACGAACAGGTCTTCGACGGTCTTTTGAACAAGACCGCGCAATCTCCGTCGCTCTCGCCGCTTTTCGGCGAGGTGGTCAACCGTTTGATTCGCGTCTGCCGGAGGACGGGCAGTCAGACGAAATTGCAAAGCGTGCTGACAAAGACGCGGCGCGCGATTGACGAGCAGAATCCGCTGCTCGACCTGATCACCATCGAATCGCTGCGCGAAGATGGCAAACGCCGCGAAGCGCTGGAACTGGCGCAGGCCGCCGCGCGGCGCCGCCCCGAAGACCGCTCGCTGAAATTCACCGAAGCGATCATCCTCGGCGAGATGAAGCGTTTCAACGAGAGCGTCGAACTGCTGCGTTCGATGATTAAAGGCGAATCTGAAACGGCGACGGATGACGCCGGCGTTTATCTCATTCTGAGCAGCGTTCAAATGCAATCGGGGCAGTTGAAAGCGGCTGAAGAATCGGCACGCCAGGCGCTCGAACTCAACCCCGACGATCCGCAGGCGCTGGTTCAACTCAGCTCGGTTCTGGATCGCGCCGGACGGCACGAAAGTTCAGAAAAGATTTTGCGTGATCTGCTCAAACGCGAGCCGGACAACGCCGCCGCGCTCAACAATCTTGGTTATTTCATGGTCGGACGTGGCGCGGGTTATCAGGAAGCTTTGAGATTGATCGAACAGGCTGTCGCGATTGATCCGATCAACGCCAGCTTCCTGGACAGTTTGGGCTGGACGTATTTGAAGCTGGGCAATATCGAAAAAGCGCGCGAATATCTGGAAAAGGCTCTGATTTACTCCAAAAGGAACTCGACGATCCACGAACACTTCGGCGACGCGCTGCGCGAAGCGGGCCAGTTGAACGAGGCGCGCAAGCAGTGGGAAAAGGCTCTGGAGTATTCAATCGAGGCTGACGAGACTGCGCGATTGAGAGGCAAGCTGAAAGACGCGCGGTAAGAGGGCCTCAGGATGAGGCGGGAGGCGTGAAGGTCGGAATCGCTTTTCGTCCGTGCCGGCGATAGATGGTGAAATCGCTGTCAGTCGTGAGCAGGACGCATTCGGGATAAAGCTCGCTCATCCTGACCAGGCAGGCGTCGGCAAGCGACATTGGAACATTCGAGTAGCGCGCCATCAGGCTTCTGACCGTTGTGATCTCATCATTCAAGTTGAAAGCCACTTCTGCAGCGCCGGTCTCAATGAATTCAAGTGCGGCATCGCAGTCGCCGACAAGACGGTGCAAGAGAAAACAGGCTTCAGTCAGCGCTGGCTCACAAGTCAGCAGAGTCGCTGGGAGTTGGCTAATTTACTCGCGCGCCCAGAGATGGTGCTGATCGCGGCGATAGAACAAAGCCACGAGAGGACCGGTATCAAGCAAGATGACAGGTTTCATTCGCCGAAGCCTTCAAAGTATTTCTTGTTGGTTGACAGGTCGGCTGGACCATCAACGTCTATGCAGCCGATCAAGTGGCCCGCCAGTTCCGCGACAGTTGGCGCATTTGTAGATGGAGCCGTGGAGGTTTGTTCGGCCAGATAGGCCTCAATCGCCTCTCGCGCAATCGCCGTCTTGCTTGAGCGGCGGCGTTCGGCCACATCGGTTAATAACTCATCGAGCGCTTTAGGCAATTCCAGAGTCAGCGTTGTCATAACAGACCTCCTTTTGGACAAACCGAATGATACTCACTCTTCCTTCCTTTGCCAAAATAAACTGGACGCTCGAAATTCTGGGCAAGCGCCCGGACGGTTATCACGAACTGCGCACGCTGCTGCAAACGGTCAGCGTCGCCGACGAATTGACCTTCGAGTTGGCCGGGCAGGGAATTGAAATCCACTGCGATCATCCTGATGTGCCCTGCGACGAGACGAATCTGGTTCATCGGGCGGCGACGCTGCTCGACGAATTCACTGGCGCGGGAAAAGGCGTTCGCATCACGATTAACAAACAGTTGCCGGTGGCGGCCGGCATCGGCGGCGGTAGCAGCAACGCGGCGGTGACATTGATCGCGCTGCAAAAACTCTGGAATGTTCCGATCGCCCCGCGCGATCTTTTCAGTTTGGGAGCAAAGCTCGGCGCCGATGTGCCGTTCTTTTTCATCGGCGGAACCTGTCTGGGTGTTGGGCGCGGCGATGAAATTTACCCGCTCGCGGACATCAATGAAGAGTTTTTGCTGCTGGTGAACGCGGGGATAGCGGTTCCGACGCGTGATGTCTACGCCAATCTGCCCCCTGAGTTGACAAAGCAAAGTGCCGTCGCTAAGATGCCGCTTTCTTTAGAGGCCGCTTACGCCGCTATAGCAAGGCCCGGCGAGCCTCTTCCCCTGAGCAATGATCTTGAAAGTCCGGTTTTCGTTCGTCATCCGTTGTTGATCGAGATCAAGGAACGGCTGAAGCGAACCGGCGCACGCGGTGTTTTGATGTCGGGCAGCGGCTCGACGATCTTTGCGATCTTTGACAGCGCCGATGAGCGTGATGGCGCGAATCGTGATTTGAGCAATGCCGGCTTGTGGAGCGCATCAGCGCGCACGCTGAGCCGCGCGGAATATCAACGTTCACTGGGATTGTGACGAGCGCTCGAGCTTGCGTGGGAGCTTTAGCTCGCGTTTTCAAATATAGGTTTTTCGCTCGAATCGCGGTTTGTCAGTTTGCCCCCGATGCGAATCGCAAAGGAAGAAAGATGTTGGGGAGTCGCCAAGTGGTAAGGCAGCGGCCTTTGGAGCCGCCATTCGTAGGTTCGAATCCTACCTCCCCAGCCACTTAACGCAGTGATGAGTGACGAGTGTTATGCGCTTACTCGCCACTCATTGTTGTCTTATAGAGAGCCGTGAACAGCTTACAGATATTCTCTGGCAATGCCCATCGCCCGTTGGCTGAAGAGATCTGCCAGTATCTCGGAATCGAGCTTGGCCGTGCGAACACGACGCGCTTTCCCGATGGCGAGTTCAATTTCCAGATATTGGAAAACGTCCGTGGCGGCGACGTTTTCATCGTGCAGCCGACCTGCCCGCCGGTTGACGCTCACCTGATGGAACTGCTGATTATGATTGACGCTTTCAGGCGTTCATCGGCAGACCGCATCACCGCTGTGATCCCGTATTACGGTTATGCGCGCGGCGACAAGAAAGACAAGCCGCGCATCCCGATTTCGGCCCGGCTGGTCGCCAACCTGATCACGACGGCGGGCGCTAATCGCGTCCTGACGGTTGATTTGCACGCGCAGCAAATTCAGGGCTTCTTCGACATCCCGGTGGATCACCTGTTCGCGGCGCCGGTGATGGTTGATTATTTTATGAAGAACCCGATTGACGGCCTGGTGGTCGTCGCGCCCGATCCGGGCGGCGCCGAAAGGGCGCGGGCTTACGCCAAACGGCTCGAAGCCGATTTTGCGATTGTTGACAAGCGGCGCGAGAAATCGCACCCGGGCCACGCCGACGCCGAAGTTATGAATGTCGTCGGCAATGTCGAAGGCCGCGACGTTCTGATCGTTGACGACATGGTTGACACGGCGGGCACATTGACCAAAGTCGCCGAGGCGCTGGCCAAAAAAGGCGCGAATCGGATTTTGACAAGTTGTGTTCACGCGGTTCTTTCGGGGAACGCGGTCGAGCGGATCAAAAACTCTCCGCTCGAAAAAGTGATTATGACCAACACTCTGCCCTCGAAAGATGTTTGTGAAACGCCGCTTTTTGAATGTTTGAGCATCGCCCCGTTGCTGGCCGAAGCGATCAAGTCAATTCACGAAGAATCTTCGGTGAGCAGGCT
This sequence comes from Acidobacteriota bacterium, assembly GCA_022072205.1. GTDB lineage: Bacteria > Acidobacteriota > Blastocatellia > RBC074 > RBC074 > JAJVID01. The sequence goes on along the minus strand of JAJVID010000196.1, from coordinate 16,401 downwards.
GTTTATTTGAAAATTTATCCCTGGTGCGCGCGCGCGAGCCGCGCGCGCACTCAGGAATTCGGAGTTGGAATAATGAGTCTCGATACGAAAATCTCTCTGGAAGCGAAACCTCGCGGCGAGCGCGGCAAAAACGCTTCGCGCCGGCTGCGCGCGCAGGGTCTGGTTCCGGTCACCGTTTATGGCGGCGGCCAGGAATCGGCCAGCACGACAATCGTCAAGCGCGATTTCGCGGCGCTGATGCGCGCACACGGGCGCAACATGATCTTCACGCTGAATGTTGACGGCGCCGCGACTCCGGTCAAGATCGCCGACATGCAGCTTGATCCGGTCAAGGGAACCTTGATTCACATGGACTTGATGCGGATTTCGCTGACCGAAAAGTCCAAGTTCGAGGTCCCGGTCAAAATCGTCGGCGAATCCACCGGCGTCAAAAATTCGAGCGGCGTTCTGGATATTCCGACGCACTCGCTCGAAATCCGCTGCCTGCCGGGCGATTTGCCTGCGGTCATCGAAGTTGACGTGACCAGCCTGGACATCGGCGACAATTTCAAAGTCGGCGACCTGAAACTCGATGAGAAGATCGAAGTGCTGGAAGACCCGGAAACCGTGATCGTGACGTGCGTTGCGCCGCGTGTCGAAGAGCCTGCCGTCGAAGTTGCGGCTGAAGGTTCCGAGCCTGAAGTGATCAAGAAGGGCAAGGCGGAAGAGAAGGCTGAATAACGGCCTTGCGTCTCAAATCTCGAATCTGAGATTCGGACATGTGGTTGATTGTTGGCCTGGGCAATCCCGGCCCGAAATACGAATGGACGCGCCACAACTGCGGCTTCATGGTTGTTGACGAACTGGCGCGGCGCGCAGGGCGGGAAGTCCGAGCGCCTGAATGCCAGGCTTTGACGGCTCGCGTGACGATTGGCCACGAGGAAGTTCTGCTCATCAAGCCGCAGACGTTTATGAACTTGAGCGGAACCGCAGTCGCCGCGTTGAAAAAGAAGTACGAGATCGTGGACACATCTTCGATACTCGTAATCAGTGATGAGCTGGCGTTGCCTTTCGGCAGAATTCGCGTCCGCCCAAAGGGGAGCGCTGGCGGGCAGAACGGGTTGAAATCAATCATTGAAAAGCTGGGCGCGCAGGATTTCCCGCGCGTGCGTTTGGGAATCGCGCCCGACCATCCGGTCACAAACGCTTCGGATTTCGTTCTCGGAGAATTTCCGAAGAAGGATCGTGACGCGCTCGCCGAAATGGTGGCGCGGGCGGCTGACGCCGTCGAAGCTGTTTTGACAACTGGCATCGTTAGCGCGATGTCGAAATACAACTGAAGACGGGAGTGGGGAATAGGGAGTGGGGAGTGGGCAAGAGAGTCACCTCCCTATTCCCCACTCCCTATTCCCCACTCCCGTCTTCATCTCCTTGCTCGGCGGCAACGCGCGCGCCGGGCTGTTACAACAACATCCGCAAGGAGGAATAACATTGAGAACGTATGAAGTCGCATTCATCGCGGCGCCGAACACCGCCGACGATGATCTCTCCAAACTCAATTCCCAGATCGAACACATCGTCGCCGAGCGCGGCGGCAAAATCACCAAAGTAGACAACTGGGGTCGTCGCAAACTCGCTTATCGAATCGGAAAATTCGATGAAGGCATCTACACCTTCGTTTACATCGAAGGCGTCGGGCAGGAGATCGCTGAAGTCGAACGCCGCTTGCGCGTGACCGATTTCGTCATTCGCCATCTGACCGTGCGCACCGATGAGGACCTGAAGCGCGCCGCGAAACTGAAAGCCAAGCGTAAAGGGGTGGTTGCGTCGCGCAACATTGATGACGACTTCGATCTCGATCTTGAAGACGAAGACGAGTTGATGGAAGAGGTTTAAACAGTACCGCGCGCGTAAGCGAGCGGCTGCCTCACAGGTCAGCCGCCTGCTTTCGCACAGTACCGATTCAAAAGCGAGGAAGAATTATGGCCGAAATGGAAACTGACGACAGAGATAGAAGATCGCCGCGCGGGCAGCGAACCGGAGGCCGCCGCCGCCGCATCTCGCGCATCTCCGCTGAAAAGATTGATTACATTGATTACAAGGACGTGAAGCTGTTGCAATCCTTCATCGCCGAAAACGGCAAGATCATGCCGCGCCGCCTGACCGGCGTCACCGCGCAGCAACAGCGTAAACTCGTGGAGGCGATCAAGCGCGCGCGCAACATCGCGCTTCTGCCATTCACGAAGTACTGAAAGGAGTGAATCGAAGCTATGCCACTGATGGAGCTTTTACTCAAAGAAGACGTTGACAAACTCGGCGTGCGCGGCGACCTGGTCAAAGTGAAACCCGGTTACGGGCGCAATTATCTGTTGCCGCGCGGACTGGCCATCCAGGCCACGCCCGGCAACGTCAAGCAGATCGAATTGCAGCGCAAGGCGCTCCTGAAAAAAGAAGCCGTCGAACGTGACACTGCGACACAGCAGGCCGAACTGCTCAAAGATGTCACGCTCGAATTCGCGCGCAAGGTCGGCGAGCACGGCATCCTCTACGGTTCGGTCACCTCGATGGACATCGCCGAGGCTTTCGCCGCGAAAGGCTTCGAGATTGACCGCCGCCGCGTGCAATTGAAAGACCCGATCAAGGAGCCGGGCGAGTTCGAAGTGCCCGTCAAACTTCACCGCGAGGTCACGACCAACATCAAGGTTGTGGTCAGAAACGAAGAAGAAGCGAAATAGAGCCTGCTCCCTGTTTCTTCGGCTCCTGGCTGGAGAAATATTTTCTTCGACAGATCAATCACATAAGCCGACAACGCGGCTCGGCGACTTGAGCGCGTGTTGTTCCCTGCATAAGATGGCGGCGTGGTGTTCGGGCTGAAGCTCGGCGCCTCGCCGTTTTTCTCGCTCCAAATATCTCTCAAAGTCTGATACTCGGTTTTTGCCGGTTGGCGCATTCGTGTCCGTTCCCCCGGAATCGAGACCGAAGCTTTCAAGGTTTATCCCGTTATGGCGAAGCAAGGATTGAATGGGGATTACACGCTCGACAAGGGGCTGCCCTCGAACATCGAGGCCGAACGCCTGATCCTCGGCGTGATCCTGCTTGACAACGTGGCGATCAACCAGGCCGCCGAGAATCTGAAGCCCGACGATTTCTTTCTCGGCTCCAACCGCCGTATCTATGACAAGATGCTCGCGCTATACGAACGCGGTCAGGCGATTGATCCGCTGACCTTGCAGGAAGAGTTGCGACGCGCGGGCGAACTCGATCAGGTCGGCGGCCCGGCCTATGTCGCCGCGCTCTTCGACGGAGTCCCGCGGTTCTCCAACATCGAAAATTACGTCAAGATCGTCAAAGGCAAATCCATGCTGCGCCGCCTGATCACGTCATCCAACCAGATCATGGCCATGTCTTTCGACGACGAAGAAGAGCCGGAAGTCATCCTTGACAAGGCCGAAAGCCTGATCCTTTCAATCGCCGAAGACCGCATCAAACAAGGCTTCGTCCACATCGGCGAAGTCGCATCCCGCCAGCTCACAGTCATCGAAGAGACCGCCGGACGCGAACAATTGATCACCGGCGTCGCCACCGGCTTCAGCGATCTCGATTACATGACTTCGGGATTGCAGCGCGGCGACCTGATCATCATCGCTGCCAGGCCGAGTATGGGCAAAACGGCGTTCGCGTTGAACATCGCCCAAAACTCGGCCACTCACGCGCAACACGGCGAAGGGAAATCCGTCGTCGGCGTCTTCTCGCTCGAAATGAGCAACGAACAGTTGGTCAACCGTCTGCTCTGTTCGCAGGCGCGCGTTGACGCGCATCGTTTGCGCAGCGGTTATCTGAGCAAGGACGAGTGGCGGCGATTGGCTGTGGCTGTTGGCGAACTGGCCGAGACGAAAATCTATCTCGACGACACGCCCGGCATCTCCGTGCTCGAAATGCGCGCCAAAGCGCGGCGGTTGAAAAACGAGCAGAAATCGCTCGACCTTTTGATCGTTGACTATTTGCAGTTGATGAGCGGGCGAGGCCGCAACGAATCGCGCCAGCAGGAGGTCTCGCAGATTTCGCGCGAGCTGAAGATGCTGGCGAAGGAATTGAACGTTCCGCTGGTCGCGCTCTCGCAGCTTTCGCGCGCGCCCGAAACGCGCACAGGCAGCCACAAGCCGCAGCTTTCCGATTTGCGTGAATCCGGAAGCATTGAGCAAGACGCAGACGTCGTGATGTTCATCTACCGCGAAGAGGTCTACAAGCCTGAAACCGAAAAGCAGAACATCGCCGAGATCATCATCGGCAAACAGCGCAACGGCCCGATCGGCAGTGTCGAACTCGTCTTCCTCAAACAACTCACTAAATTCGAGGACAAGTACAAAGAGCAGTCGTAAAGCAGCGAGATGTCCAATCAACAAAGGCCAACCTGGGCGGAGATTTCATTGCCTGCCCTCAAACACAATTACCTCACGATCAGGAATCATCTTAGCGAGGGCGCGCAGTTGATGGCCGTGGTCAAAGCCAACGCTTACGGCCACGGCGCGGTCGAATGCGCGCGCGCGCTTGAATCAATCGGCGCCGATTGGTTCGGCGTGGCTCTGGTTGAGGAGGGGATCGAATTGCGCGAGGCGGGAATCTCCCGTCCGATCTTTTGCCTCGGCGGATTCTGGCGCGGGCAGGCCGATGATGTGATTGCGAACGACCTGACGGTAGCGGTCTATCGCCTCGATCAGGCCGAGGAGTTGAACGCGCGCGCAGGCGCGCTTGGCCAAACCGTCAATTTTCACCTAAAAGTTGACACGGGGATGGGCAGGCTTGGGATTCCGCTCGATGAAGTCGCGGAGTTTGCCGTCGCGCTGCGGCAATTCGATCACCTCAAACTCGATGGCGTGATGACGCATTTCGCGGACGCCGACAGCGTCGAGCCTGATTACACCGAGCGGCAGATCGCGCGTTATGACGAGGCGATCAAAATTTTGCGCGGCCTGGGGTTCGATCCTTCCTGGCGGCATCTGGCCAACAGCGCAGGCATTCACGCTTACCCGCAATCGCACGGCAATCTGGCCCGCGTCGGAGCGGCGATGTACGGCCTCTCGCGCGACGTGCTTTCGCCGAGGCTTGAGCCGTTCGATCTACGACCGGTGATGTCTCTTCATTCGCGGATCGTGATGTTGAAGACGGTTCCAGCCGGAACCACGCTCGGTTACGGCTGCGCGTTCACCACCACGCGCGAAAGCCGCATCGCCACTCTGCCGATTGGTTACGCCGACGGGCTGCGCCGTCTGCATTCAAACAACGGCAGCGTTCTCGTGCGCGGCTGTTTTGCGCCAATCGCCGGTCGAGTGAGTATGGACTTGACGATCATTGACGTGACCGATGTCCCCGGCGTTGAGCCTGGCGATGAGGCGATCCTGATTGGTGAACAAAACGGACTCAGAATCGCCGCTGAAGATTTGGCCGGGCAGATCGGCACGATCTCCTACGAAATCGTCACCGGAATTTCGGCGCGCGTGCCGCGCGTGTACGTCAGCGCTTGACGCTCGCCCGCGCGGGATGTTTTGATACGCCCGCTTCTTTGCTTTCCATAAAACATTCAAGGAGAAATCTAGATGAAGATCAGAACGCTTCTGCTGAGCGCCACTATTTTGCTTTCTCTGGCCGCGACCGGGGTGGGCCAGGTCAAAAAAGAGAAAGGCTTCAAGACCATTTTCGACGGAAAGACTTTCAACGGCTGGAAGAAGGCCGAAGAGAATCCCGACACCTGGACGATTAAGGATGGCGCGTTCGTCGCCGCCGGCCCGCGCAATCATCTTTATTACGTCGGCGACCAAAAGCCATTCGTCAACTTTGAACTCAAGATTGACGCGATGACCGAGCCGGGATCGAACGGCGGCATCTATTTCCACACGCAATATCAGCCTGAAGGATGGCCGAAATACGGCTTCGAGGTTCAGGTCAACCAGACGCATACCGACTGGAAGAAAACCGGCAGCCTTTACGACGTGGTCAACGTCAAGGAGCAGTTGGTCAAAGATAACGAGTGGTACACCTACGACATCATCGTCAAAGGCAAACACGTCACCATCAAGGTCAATGACAAGGTGGCGGTGGATTGGGAACAGCCCGCCGATCAAAAAGCGGGTACGAACTTCACGCGCATTTTAGACAAAGGCACATTCGCCTTGCAGGCGCACGACCCGAAGAGCGTCGTCCGTTTCAAGAACATCCGAGTCAAGCGGCTCGATTAGTTTATGTCCATCGGCCTTTTGGCTGTTTTTGACCCGGCGAGTCGGCCCCCCGATTAGGGGGAAGCGATATGCCATATGTGATATGAAATATCGCATATTACATATGGCATATGCTCCGCCTCAGCTATTTGTCCCATCCACACTTCGACTCATCTCATCGAGGCGTTCATTACCCTCTGAAGATCAACCAGCGCCCGTTGTCTCACTCTGAGCGCGCCCTTTCCCGGGCGGTCAAGATCCGCAATCAAATTCATCACCACCGAAATGATCAGAACGAACGCCACAGCCACCAGCGGCCTGCTTGTTTTGGTCAGCCCGCCGTGGCAACCAACGGACGCCGCGGCCAGCGTGATAATCACATAGAGTACAACCCAGATAGTGCCGGGAATGCGGAACTCCAGTCCGGCTGTCACCCGTCGCGTGTGCAGAGCGATAACATCATTGAGAGACTGGATGAAATATCCTGCAAAAATCGGGCTTGATGACTTCTCTCTTGCGGTGACCGCTTGAGACCAGAGCTGGCGATGTATTTCTTCCGACCGCGCAACCGCCTCCTGGAGTTTTCCCGACCGAACTCCCTCGACTCGAACGTCAACATATTCGCGTAGAAGATTTCGGATTTCTGTGCGATGGGGTTCCGGGAGCAGGTCGGCGCGCAGGTACGCAGTCTTGACTACGGTGGCTTCATTGAGGAGAGATTGCCGCACGGCGTCGAAGTGAGTCGCCGCCAGCCAAAACGTGAACGCGAGAATGAATGTCAGCAAACCCAGCATGGCCGCTACCATTGAACGGACCACCACCTCCACCTCATGCGCCGGCCTCAGGCTCCTCCACCTGCCCGCCCGGAAACCGCACTCATATGAGAGAGAAGTGAGCGCCATTGTGGCCACAAACATGGCCAACAGCGGAAGATCATCAAACAAGCCCTCATATCTCATCTGATTAAAGTGAAGCTATCGCTCACGCCAATTCCCGTGGTCGGATTAGAAGGCTGACATTACCGCCGCCTTTCACCAGCGATTCTGCACGCAACTATTACTCCATCGAGTCGCCTCTGATGAGCGATCTTTGAAAAGCGCGATTTTATTTTCAAGCGCGCTCCGAGGGCTTTGTTGTTGATTGCTTATTCTGAAAATCTGCCAGCTTGAATCAAAGCGGCGCGTGCGAGGGCTTTCACACAGCCCTCGCCACGCGCCGCTTTCTGGTTTGCGACAATTTGTCCCGTTCGGCCTCAGAAATTGACGCCCAGGATGAAGTGGATGATGCGCGGCGATCCTCTCTGCCCGCTGATCCGGCCGAAGCTCGCGCTGTCAAAGATCGGGCTGCCAAATGTGAAGTTGGCGTGATTGAAAGCGTTGTAGAAGGTCGCCTTGAACTCCACCTCCGCGCTCTCGTACATCTTCGTCCGCTTGCTCACGCTGAAATCGGCCTGCCAGAAGGACGGGCCGTTGATTGAATTGATCGGGAAATTGCCGAACTGCCCCGGCGCTGGCGCATCCAGCAGACCCGGCTTCACGGTGGATTCGGTGAATTGTCCGTTGGCGTTCGTGATGATGTTGAGCATGTTCGGGTTGAAGAAATAGACACCCGATGAAGTCTTGAAGATTCCCGCGTTCTTTCTGAAATCCTCCAGACTGCCGCTCACCAGTTGCGCGGGATTGTTGCCGGCGTTGGAACTGTTGAACGTCGAGCGGTTGGAGAAGATGCCAATCGGCGGGCCTGTCTGCCAGGCGAAAATTCCGCCCACCGACCAGCCTTCGGCGACTTTGCTCAAGACCGGAACGCCGCTCAGCCAGCGGCGGCCCGAACCGAACGGCAGTTCATAAATGAAGTTGCCGACGAAGCGATGGGTCTGATTGAAATCAGCCACGTGCCTGTCCAGAGCGATGTTGCGAATGGTGCGATACGATTCCAGCGTGCTCTGGCTGCCTTCGCTGTCGGTCATCGCTTTGCTGAAGGTGTAATTGGCTTGCAGCATCAGGCCGCGCGACATCCGCCGCCTGATCTCCGCCTGCAGCGAGTTGTAGTTCGAGAAAGACGCGTTGGTCAGCGTCCGCGCGAACGCCGCGTTCGGATTGGCGACGAAGAAATTGGGCGCGAGGCTCTTGCGAGTGTTGATGTAAGTCGGATTGAAGGCCAGTGTCGAGGCCATCGCGCCGACGTTGTTGTTTTGCAGATTGCTGATAAAGGTTGTGCTGCCGAAGCCGGACGAATTGGATACTCCTTTGAAGAGCGCGCTCAGAATCGGCAGCGGCGTCGTGCCCGCCTTGCCCGGGGCAAAGCTTGATCCGCCGTTGATGGCCAGGTTCTTCTGCGCGTTGAGGAATTCCTGCAGGAAGCCATTCTCGAAGATGTTGACCTCGTTGTAATCAATCGCGCGGAAGATCTTCACCGCGTGGTTGCCGACATAGCGAATCTCGATGGCGGTGTTGTCGGCGATCTCGCGCTCGATGCCGAACGACCATTGCTGCACATAAGGCACGCGCAGGTTCGGATCGAATAACCACAATCCGTTGCCCGCGTTGATCGCGAAGTTCTCAGCGTCCGTGATCGGAATCTTGAAGGTCGGCGTCGTGAGCGCAAGTCCTCCGGCTGCCAGCACGCCTTTCGGCGCATTGTCGGCCGCGGTTTGAATCAAGCCCGGATTGGTCGTGCCCGTGCCGAGCGCGTTGCTCACCGTCGTGAAGCCGTCCTGCAGGTAGCTGATCGAATAGCCCGCGCGGATCGAGCCTTTCCCCTCCGAGCCGAAAATCCA
>JAJVID010000196.1:0-7334 GCA_022072205.1 Acidobacteriota bacterium | reverse complement strand
TTTGAATCAAGCCCGGATTGGTCGTGCCCGTGCCGAGCGCGTTGCTCACCGTCGTGAAGCCGTCCTGCAGGTAGCTGATCGAATAGCCCGCGCGGATCGAGCCTTTCCCCTCCGAGCCGAAAATCCAACGCATCGGCCCGCTCTCGGCGTTCGGCGACCAGGCGAGGCCGATGTACGGCGCGAAGTTGTTCCAGTCGTTGTTGTAAAGTTTCTTGCCCGTCTTGCCGTTGACGAAATCGAGCGACGTGGCCGGCTGTCCCTTGAGCGAGCCGGGAGCGAAGAGGTTGTTCAACCCCGAAACGCCGAACAGCCCGGCCAGACCGCCGACCGGCTGAATGGCGACGCCTTTGGCTTCAAACGGCACGCCCTGGAATTCCCACCGCACGCCGTAATTCAAAGTGAAGTTGCGGCGCACGCGCCATTGATCCTGCCCGTAAAGGCTCACCCATCGTTGTTTGAAGATGCGCTCGCGCGTCGCGCCCGGCACGAAGCCCGAACTCGGGCTGGTGATGTTGAACGTGCGCGTGGATGAAGCCAGCAATCCGACTATGTCGCGGTAAACCGCGCGAGCGCGGTTGGCGATGGCGTTTCCGGCTGATCCCGGCAGCAGATTGGGGAATTCGCTGTTGAGTATGCCGTCAGGATTGGCCGCGTTCTGGCCCATGTTGATCACTTGATTGGTGCCGGCGTCGTTGAAGGTGTAGGCGGTGATGGATTGGACGTCTCCGCCGAACCGTAGCGTGTGGTTGCCCAGAATCATCGAGAGGTTGTCAATGTACTGGTAGACCATCGTGTTGCGGCCCTGCGACAGGAAGTTGCGTTCGTAATCGTCCACCGACGCGAAATTGATGAAATAGTTGGTTGGCTGCGAATCGCGCAAGAAGCCCACCGGCGCGCGCTGATGTCCGACGCGCACTTCATTGGTCACGCGCGAACCGAAAGTGGATTGGATCGCCGCAGTCGTCAGGATGCGCTTCGACGCCTGGAACGCATCCACCCCGCCCGGAAACGGCGCTTCGAGGCCATTGAAGGTGTCGGGCTTGAGCAGGAATTGGGCGTGGTTGTAGACGAACTCCAGCTTGTGCGAGCCGATGCTCGAATTCTGGGTCAGTTGCTGATCGAAGCGGGCCACGTACTTGTCGTTCGGGCTGGAGCCGGACACGTTGTAGCGGAAACCGGCGGTGTTGAGGCTGTCGCCTACCAGAGTGTTATTCGGCAGCGGCATGGCGTTGAGTTGCGCGCCGGTGACAGGGTTGAGAGTGTTGAAGACGCCTATCTGAAGTAGATTGACGGCTTCATTCGTCGCATTACCCTTCGCGTCTCGTCCTTGATAACGAAAGATCCCTTTCCGCGCCTGTTCGGTCAACACCGTGCGGTTGCGCGTGGCCGAGAATGGCGAGCGGAAGCCTTCATAGGAGAAGAACCAGAGGCTCTTGCTGCGGCCATCATAAGCGGCGGGGCCGAACACTTTCCCCGGCAGCCAGAGCGGCCCGCCGATGTTGCCGCCGAAGAAGTTTTCGCGCAGAACGGTCTTGGGCGTGCCTGCCAGATTGTTGAAAAAGGTGTTGGCGTTGAGCGCGTCGTTGCGATGTTGCCAGAAGACGCCGCCGTGAAATTCGTTGGTTCCCGACTTGGTGACCATCGTGACCTGCGCCACGCCGCGCCCGGCCTCCGAGCTGTTGGAGCCGACCGAGACGCTGAACTCGCTGGTCGAATTGAGCGAAGGCGCGCTGATGGCAAAGAAGGAGTCGGTCTTGACGAAGTTGTCCATGGCGTTGATGCCGTCCTGCGTCACGTTTGTGGCGCTGCCGCGCAAACCGCCGACCGATGCGGTGCGAGTGCCATCGCCGATGACGGCGACTCCGGCCTGAAGCCGCGCCAGATCGAGCGGGTTGCGCGTCGGCAGCGGAAGATCCTTGACTTGTCGTGTGTTGATGACGTTGGTCAAAGTCGCGCTGGTGGTGTTGACCACTTCCTGCGACTCGCCGCTGATGACAACGGCTTCACTGACCTGGCCGATTTCCAACGCCACGTTCAATTTTGCGGGCGTGGCGACTTCTACCATCACCCCCTGCGCCACTGATCGCTTGAAGCCGGAGGCTTCGATTGTGACGGTGAATTGACCGAGCGGAATCGAGGGAAAGGTGAACGCGCCCTGTGCGTCGGTCATGCTGCGGAACTCTTCGCCTGTGGCGAGATGTTTTGCGACCACGGTCGCGCCGGAGATTGCTGCACCTGCAGAATCGCCGACCAACCCGCTCAAGCTGCTGCGGGTCGCCTGGCCGAAGGCCGGTAGTAAGAAGAGACAGGTGATTGCAGTGATGACGCAAGCCCGCATTAACCAGACTGTTAAACTGCTCGTTGATCGTTTCATGGCGATCTCCTCCAGAGGAATGCAGACTGCCCGTTTTGTGACAGGCAGCCTGGGAATGTTGTTCACCAGTTGTTCTGGCGTTCGTGCGAAGTTCGTCTTCCGCAGCAATGCCCTCTTCTCCGTAATCGTGATTTTGATCTCTCGATTTTTTTCTGTTGATTGCCGATCAATTCCTGCCAACCCCGGATGTCGCCGGCGTATGTGTCAATTGGATGAAAAACAGGATGCCCCGCCGAAATGACAGAGCATCCTTTAGGAGGTTCTGAGTACCAGAAGTAAATCTAGAACTGATAGCGGAGCGCGAACTGCAACTCGCGGTTGCTGCTCTTGCTCGATATTTTGCCGAACGTGCTTCTCTGCAAGTTGACCTTGCCGTTTTCGATTACCACGTTATTTGGGTTTGTATCCGGCCCGCTCCAATTCGGATGATTGAGCCAGTTGAAGGCTTCCACGCGGAAGGTAATGCGGTGTCCTTCCTTGATGGTGAAGTCCTTGTGCAGACCCAGATTGTGGTTCTGGAAGCCAGGGTTGTAGATCATGTTTCGCACGCGTTCGGTCACGATTGTGCCGTTGGCTGGTTTAGTGAAAATCGGCGAGCCATCGGGGTTTGCGATGTTGAACCAGAAGTTCGGTTCGGAAGTGCGAAGCACGGCGAAGGCCTGATCGTCGAGCGACGGGGAGCCATTCACGCGCCAGAACTGCCCACCGCTACCCGTGCCGACGCCTGCGAAATCATCACCCGTGCCGATCGAGAACGGCGTGCCGGTCTGCATCTGCGACACTGCGGTGATCGTCCATCCACCCAGCAGCTTGCCCATCAGCGTGGATTTGTCGCGGAAAATTGGCAGTTCGTAGATGGCGTTGAGCACCATCACGTGGCGGCGGTCGTAGCCGGATGGCCCCCACAGGTTACTGGTGTCGTAAGCGTTCGGAACGATGTCGCGTTGCGCCGAGCCGCTGTCATAAACCTTCGAGAGCGTGTAAGCCGCGCCGAAGCTCAGCCCCTGCGCGAAGCGGCGGTTGACGCTGACCTGCAGGCCGTTGTAAAGCGAGTTGGCCTCGTTGCCCGTCACGCGGATGACGGCGAAGCCCTTGTACGGGCGCAGCGTGTCAACGTTGACGCCCTTGTTCTCCGGCAGATAGCGGGTACCCACCGGCAACTGGTTCATGTTGCGCTCGCGCTGACCGAAGAGACCGCGGCGGCCCACATAGCCGACCTCGACCGTCGTGTTCCAGCCGATTTCGCGCTCGTAGGTCAGATTCCACGTCCACGCCTCGGGCGCGCGGAAGTTCTTGTCCTGGGTGGTGATGGTCAGCGGGAAGTTGACGCCGCTGGCGCCGCCCGGATTATCAACGTTACCGAAGCTGACCGAGACCGACGGCTGCAACGGCGGGTTGCCGCCGAGGAAGACCGAGTCGCTGACGCCCAAACGTGTCAGGAAGCGGCCCACGCCGCCGCGCACGACGTTCTTGTCGTTGAACGCGTAGGCGAAGCCGATGCGCGGCTGGAAGGTCTTCCACACGTGGATATCCGAGTAAGATTTCGGCTCGCCGCGGAAGAGGAAGTTGTATTCACCGGTGGTGACAATCGGGATGCGCCCGGAGGCCGCCGCCGACCAGCCATCGCCCGGAATGACCATCCCGTTGTAGCGTGAGCGCAGATCGTTCGTCAGCACCAGGCCGGTCTTGGGGTCTTGCGGCGCCGCAAGGCTCGGATCGTAGTATTTCGGATCGAAGACCAGCATGTTGCGCCAGAGGCTGTAATACGGCTGGATGATGCTGTGGCGCACGCCGGCTTCAATACGCAATTTCGGCGTGGCCTTCCAGGAGTCCTGAGCGAACCACTCGAACATGTGGCCGCGATAGGGCGTGAACGAGCGCGTGCCCAACTCGGCGTAAGTGTCGAACATACCGATGGCCGCGTTGGCGATGCCCACGCCCGTACCGCCCGGAGTCGAGTTGGCGAAGACGAAGCGGCCATTCTGGTTGTTGGTGCCACCCGGCACGCCGGAGACGTTGATCTGGTCGAAGTCGTTTTGCCCGGCGCGTTCGAAGTAACCGCCGAACTTGATTGTGTGATTGCCGCGAATGTTGGTCCAGTTCTGGTTGATCTGATAGATCGGGCCGGTGGATTGCGACGGGTACGGGCCGCCGTCGAGGCCGTTGAAATCAGGCCACGCCACGGTCGGAATCTTGTCGAAGATTTCCTTCTCCTGGAAGATGTAGGGATAGTTGATGCCGTACTTGCTGCGTTGGTAACGGCCACCTTCGGTCTGCACCGAAATGAAGACCTGGTCGCGGCTGCCTGCGATGACAGTCTCGGCGATCCAGGTAGGCGAAAGAGTCCAGACCCAGTTGATCGTCGCCGTCTGGTTCGGACGGTCCAGCGTCGCTGGCGCGCGATCCGTGCCGCCGCGGTAAGCGTCAGGGAAAATTCCGTGATAGAGCTGGAAACGGAAACGGAACTGATGTTTCTCAGTCGGGTAGAAATCCACTGAGATGGTGTCCTTGCGCTGATCCTGCGGTCGAGGCCGCGATTGGAAATAGTTCTGGCCACCGGGACCGTAGTAACCCTGAAGCGGCTCAGGCAAAGCGCGCATCAGCGCCAGCCCATTCGGCGAGATGCGATTGGCCGGAATCTTGTTGATGATCCCGCCGTCGCTGAAGCAGGCGGACTGGTCGTTGGCGTTGCACGCGCCGGATTTGAGCGGGTCCTTGATGAAGCGTTGCAGCCCCAACTGCGACACGAAGTTCGGGCCGCCGGGAAACAGTTCGCTGAAATCGCCGGTGCGCATCTTCAGGGTCGGGACGCGAATGTTGGTCGTTTCCTCGCGGCGATACTTGACCCACTCCTGGCTCCAGAGCCAGAAGAGTTTGTTGCGCTCGCGGTTGAAGTTGAGACCGGGAATCCAGACCGGGCCGCTGATGTTGTAACCGGGCTGGTTGTAACGGAACGGCTCCGGGCGGCAGTGATTGGCCTTCTCAAACTGCGGATCCGAGCAGGGTTGATTCGCAGGCGTGGAGGCGTTGCGACTCCACGAATTGGCGTTCAACGCCGAGTTTCGCAGGTATTCATAAACTGCGCCGTGGAAGTCGCGGCCACCGGATTTGGTGACGATGCGAATCTGGCCACCGGCCGAACGGCCATATTCGGCGTTGTAGTTGGCCGTCAGGATTTGAATCTCCTGCGTCGAGTCGAGGTCGGCCACGCCAATCGAGGTGCCATTCGAGCGAGTGCGGACGCCGACCGCGCCGTCGAAGGTGATCAGGTTGTCCTGCGTGCGCGATCCGTTGATGTTCAATCCGGCTGTCGTCAGGCCGAAGCTGAAGCCGCCCAACGCGCTGCCGCTATTGACGCCCGGTTTGAGAATCGCCAGGTAGAGCGGGTTGCGGCCATTGAGTTGCAGCTTCTCGACCTGGTTGACCTCGACCAGTTTGCCTACGGTGGACGATTCGGATTGCACCCCGGCCGTGGATGCGGTCACGGTGACGGTCTCAGTCACCTGTCCTGGCTGCAACGCCACGTCAATCTTGGCCGGGAGGTTTGGATCAAGTTTCTTGCCCTTTTCCAGATATTGCTTGAAACCGTTAGCCTCAACAGCGATGGTATAAAAGTCCGGAGGCAGTGTGGTGATGACGAAGTAGCCTTCGCCATTGGTTGTGGCGGAGCGTTCCAAAGACTTGGTCTCGCTCTTGATTGTGACCTTGGCGCCGGCGATGACCCCGCCAGCCTGGTCTTTGACGAAGCCCGAAATCTGAGTGTTGTCGGATTGCGCGGCGCCGGTGATAGCAAATACTGCGAAGAGGGACGCGAACAATCCCAGTCCGATACTTTTCACAATTAAATGTCTAATTTTGATATTCATAGATCCTTCCATTAACAAAGTTGAGGGCGTACGTAGAAACATCGCTTGCGATTGCCGCTTCGCGCTTATCGCGTGCCGGAGTTAGAAGTTTTTGCTGACGAAAACAGTATCAACTGCCTGACAGGATTGCCCGGTTGGGAAAAACTGGATGCCCAGTCAGTGACGACGGGGCATCCATAAAGGAAGGACTAGCTGAATGAAGATAAAAACTTTTCAGCTAACCCATCACCATCAGTCCAACCATCAGAGCAAAGGGGCAAACGAGAGATAATTGAGGGGATCGCAGACCCACAATCCCCGGTCTTTAAGCCGTGAAATCAGAAGCCCAGACGGAGACCGAAGCGGAACTGCCGCTGATCGCCGCGCGCGCCGGTGACCTTGCCGAAGACAAAGCGAAGAGCTTATGTAAGTGTGTCAGTTTCATAATATTCTCCTGTCAATTCATCACGAGCCTTCAACCCGAAACCTATAACCCGCGACTTATGGGTTTTTCCTTCGCCGGCTCGATCAATCGCTGGCTCAGCGGAAAAATTTATAGCCGCCAGATCGTCGGTCGTAGGTTTTGGTTCATTAGCGAAGACCACAACTGACTTGGCTAAAACCCGGGTTCGGACTGCAACGCCTTAGCCCTATGCTCGTGACTCGTGGTAAACTCGCAGGCGATTTAATTCATTTCGCAGGGTTATGATCTAACTTGCGCTTGACGCCTGTCGGTTTGTCTTCTGGTTCTTGTTCGTGGAAACTTTCACCCAAGCAAAGCCGTGGTCGGCCTTGATGCAGGCCTGATCGAGTGTGAAGATGTAGCAGACGCACCCTAAAAATCCTCAAGAACGAGTTCAATTTTTGTTGATGAGCCTCATTGATGGTTCGTGATGAATGGCAAATCTCGATGAACGAAAGATTTCCCAGGCTGAGTTACTCATTCGGGGCTTTTCGGGTTGACCCGCATCGGCGCGCGCTCTGGCGTGATGGCAAGGTTGTGCCGCTGGCGCCGAAGGCTTTCGAGATGCTGCTCCTGTTAGTCGAAAGCGAAGGGAGGGTGCTGGAGAAACAGGGATTGATGGATCATCTCTGGCCCGGCAGCGTCGTCGAGG
>JAJVID010000002.1 GCA_022072205.1 Acidobacteriota bacterium | reverse complement strand
CTGAAAAATTCGATGTGCAGGCCGAGAAAATTTCCGCCAGCGCCGAGTCGCCTGAGATTCAACCGGGCATGGTCGTCACGATTGATCCTGCCAATCCCGGCAAGCTTTGTCTCAGCCGGCGAGCATATGACCGCCGCGTCGCGGGAGTCATCAGCGGCGCAGGCGGCGTCAAACCGGGAATGACTTTGGGACAGGAGGGCACGCTGGCCGACGGCAAACATCCGGTGGCTCTGAGCGGGCGCGTCTACGTTTGGGTTGACGCCACGCGAGCGGCTGTTAAACCCGGCGACCTGCTCACAACCTCATCCACACCCGGACACGCTATGAAAGCGGTCAATCCATCGAAGGCTCGCGGCGCAATTATCGGCAAGGCGATGACCGGGTTGAAATCAGGAAAAGGCCTGGCGCTCGCGCTCGTGGCGCTCCAGTAAAGCAACGTCCTGCGAGAAAGGAACTGAAGCGATGAACTCTCAATTCAGGCTGAGGCTTGGGCTACTGTTGTCGCTCGCGATTATCGGAATTGCGCCAGTAGCGGCGTTTGCGCAGGGCTGCGACGAGTTGAATGACGCCGGCGCGTTCAATTACCGCAGTTACGGCATTGGCGTACACCGGGATTGCGGCTTCTTCGATCCCATCTGTGAGGCGCTGCGCTTAAAGCAAATCGCCTTGGGGAAGCCGATTGAAGAATGGATCAGCAAATCGCGTGACGCCGCTGTCATCGCCGGGGTAAGTCCCATGCCGCCTAACATCCGCAGTCAAATCGCTCATCTGTTTCCGGCGCCGCTTTTAGACAAGGTTCGCTTCAGGGTAGGCAGCAGCGTTCTCGGAACCCTGGATTGGTTTCGCGAAGAAATGGGCGGAGGCGCGATCACCCTGAACGACGTCATTGTGTTTTTCGATCAGAGCCGAGCGACCAATGTAAAGCTTTGGACGCATGAACTCGAACACGTGCGCCAGTATGATCAATTAGGCCTGGACGGCTTCGCTCAGGCCTACGTTGATCAAACGTGCATCCTGCCGGGGAATACCCCGCTTGGCGGATATGATTCCGGCAGTTGTCAGTTGGAGCGGCGGGCCGAGCGATTATCCAATTTCTGGAATCGGAATGATCTGGCCGCTTATTGCACGTTCTTTTGGCGCTACGTGGACGCGGCTTACAAGGGAGCGAACGGCCCGCCTGACGGCACGGCGCCTCGGCCTTATCCGGATTTGACCACTGGCGTCAGGGCGACCGTGTCGGGCAGCATAATTTGGGTTCAGCCAGGCGCATATTCGTTGGACGGCAATCGGTTCGACAGGCGGATGATGATCCGCGCCCCGCGTGGGGGCGTCACCATCCGCGCGCGTCCGGCTGCGGCCGGAAATGCGCTCGCCTCGCTCTCAGCCGCCAGTTACAACGGCGAATTGGCGCGCGAATCAATCGCGGCGGCCTTCGGCGAAAACCTCGCGTCCGGCGTGGCGGCGGCCGCATCATTGCCTCTGCCCACGACGCTCGCCGGGGCGACAGTGAAGATTATGGGCAGCGATGGCGTCGAACGCGCTGCGCCGCTCTTTTTCGTCTCGCCGGGACAAATCAATTACCTGATTCCCGCAGAGACGAGCGCGGGAATCGCGAATATCGCCGTTTACAATGACAGCGGCAATGTGACCGCCAAAGGCGCGATACCGATCAACGCAGTGGCGCCGGCGCTATTTTCCGCAAACGCCAGCGGACAGGGCGTGGCTGCCGCTGTCGCTTTGCGTGTGCGCGGCGGAGCGCAGACCATCGAGCCGGTGGCGCGCTACGACGCGGCGCAACAGCGTTTCGTCCCCGCGCCGATTGATCTGGGACCGGACGGCGACCAGGTCTTCCTGATCCTCTTCGGCAGCGGCTTCCGCTCGCGCAGCGCGCCCGAAGCTGTCCGGGCGACCATCGGCGACGAGACTGCGGAAGTCCTCTTTGCCGGAGCCGCTCCGGGTTTCGTTGGGCTGGATCAGGCGAACGTCAGATTGCCGCGCAGTTTGGCCGGGAAGGGTGAAGTCAGCGTGCTGCTGACGGCGGATGACAGGTCGGCCAACGCTGTGACCATCAGCATTCGCTGACCGTGACGCGAGGAGGGATGTGGGGTATTTTCCAAATGCCGGACGCCATATGACATGGCGTCCGGCATTCAGTTTTTTAAGCCTTGTTGCGGCAAAACGCTCATCTTGACAAGGCATAAACGACGCCTTAGAGTCCTGGCTTCAATCGCAAACATAATTTTCAAACGCTGCACAGGAGTGAATCACCATCGCCTGCCGCTTACTCACCCGCAGACGCGAATAGCAAAAGGAAAACTATGGAGATCGTATTGGCTGAGAGCCTGGGATTTTGCATGGGAGTCAAACGCGCCGTTGATATGGCCTATCGCGCGATTGAGAAAGCCGACGGCCAGCAGGTGGTGACGCTCGGCCCGTTGATCCACAACGCGCAGGAGATCGAACGCATCGAGAGAGACGGCATCAAAACCTCCGATGAAAACTCCATTCCCGAAAACAGCACGGTGATCATTCGCGCGCATGGCGTCACGCCACAGGCGTTGCATTCATTGAAGGCGCGCGGATTGAAGATCATGGACGGCACCTGCCCTTACGTGCATTACTCGCAGCGCAAAGCCCTGGAACTATATGAGGCCGGCTATACCGTCGTCATCGCTGGCGACAGGAATCATCCTGAAATCCGCGGCATTCTAGGTTACATCAACGATGACGCTTACGTCGTCAAGACGGTCGAGGAAGTCCGAGCCTTGCCAGCTTTGGATCGCGCCGGAATAATTGCCCAAACGACGATCAGTCCGAAGAAGTATCAGGCCATCATTGACGCGCTCGGCGAGAAGGCGCGCGAGGTGAAGGTTTGCGAAACCATTTGCGACGCGACGGAAGAAAACCAGAAAGCGATCCGCGAGCTTTCCGCTGAGGTAGAGATGCTTTACGTCATCGGCGGGCGCCACAGCGCCAACAGCAACAAGCTGGTTGAAACCGCGCGCGAGAAATGTCCGCGCGCAACGCTGATCGAGACCGCCGGCGAGATCAATCCCGAGGATTTACGCGGAGTCGGGCGCATTGGAATCGGCGCAGGCGCGTCAACACCTGATTGGATGATCCAAAGCGTCGTCGAACGGCTCAGGGCGATTGCGGAAGGCTGAAGGCAGAAGGCTGAATGATCTTTGTAATTTGGCCTCGGATGCCAGGATGCTCAAACGATTATGTGTGTCGGGCCTAAGATTTATGATTTCAAAAAGCATTCGCATTCCGCATTCCGCGTTCCGCAATCGGTTCGTTTGGCAAATCCGCGCTGAAGGTTTATCATTCGCTCTCTTTCAACCTGCGCTCTTTCACTTCTACAAAGATTGCAGGCAGCCGAGTCGCTAGTCGCTTCTCGTGTAGTTTTCCCAGGAGGAAGTCCATTTTCAATGTCAACCAACAATCCTAACCAACCCGCGATCGGCGCGGGCGACGCTCAAGACGTGAACAACACCACGGGCGTCGCGATGGCCGAAAGCGCACAACCGGCGCCTGCTGAAGGCGCCGCTTCAGAATCCGCCGCCGCCGCTACTGCTCTTGAGCCGCCAGTCAACAATTCCGCCGATGCTTCCGGCGCTGAAGTCGCCAGCGATGACGCTGATGGCGAATTCAGCATGGAGGATTTCGGTAAGATTCTCGCCGAGCACGAACAATCGCACCGCAGCGAGATCAGCGAAGGTGAAGTCGTCAAAGGGCGCGTCGTCAAGATCACCGAACAGAACGTCATCATTGATGTCGGTTTCAAATCGGAAGGCATCGTCGCGCTCAACGAGTTCAAAGATGGCGAAACAGTCACGGTCAATCCGGGCGATGAAGTTGATGTTTACGTCAAACAGCTCGAAAACTCCGAAGGCTACGTGGAGCTTTCGCGCGCCGACGCTGTGCGCATGCAGTCGTGGGAGCAGATCGAGCAGGCTTACAAGCAGGGCACGAACATCATCGCGCGCGTGACAGACCGGATCAAAGGCGGACTTCGCGTTGATGTCGGCGGCATTCAGGCTTTTCTGCCTGGCAGTCAGGTTGATGTTCGCCCGGTTCGCAACCTGGACATCTTCAGGAACAAGGAGATCGAGGTCCGCGTTCTCAAAGTCAACAAGAAACGCGGCAATATCGTTCTTTCGCGCAAGGCTGTTCTCGAAGAGATGATCAGCGGCAAGAAGAACGAAACCCTCAAACATCTCGAAGAAGGCATCATCGTCGAAGGCCAGGTCAAGAACATCACCGAATACGGCGCGTTCATTGATCTCGGCGGTCTGGATGGCCTGCTCCACATCACTGACATGTCGTGGGGCCGCATTCAGAATCCGAACGAAATCTTCAAGGTCGGCGAAAACATTCAGGTCAAAGTGCTCAAGTTCGACCGCGACAAGGAGCGCGTCAGCCTGGGTTATAAGCAGTTGATCCCGGACCCCTGGGCGACGACGATCGAACGTTTCCCGATCGGCTCGCGCGTCAAAGGCAAGGTGGTTTCGATCACCGATTACGGCGCATTCATCGAGATCGAGCCGGGCATCGAAGGCCTGGTTCACGTCTCCGAGATGACCTGGTCGAAACGCGTCAAGCACCCGTCGAAACTGCTTTCCGCCGGACAGGAAGTCGAAGCGCAGGTGCTCGAAGTTGATTCGAACAACCGTCGCATCAGCCTCGGCATCAAGCAAATCGAGCCGAATCCCTGGGAGACGCTGCAGGAGCGTTACGGCGTCGGAACCCGCGTCAAGGGCCGCGTCCGCAACCTGACAGACTTCGGCGCGTTCATCGAGATCGAAGACGGCATTGACGGTCTCGTCCACGTCTCCGACATCTCCTGGACCAAGCGGATCAAACATCCGTCGGAAGCGCTCAAGAAGAATCAGGAAGTCGAAGCGGTGATCACCGCGATAGACGTCGAAAATCGCCGCTTGTCGCTCTCGATCAAAGACCTTGAACCGAACGCCTGGGACAAGTTCTTCGACACGCATCGTCTCGGCGATGTGGTGAGCGGCAAAGTCACACGCTTCGCCAATTTCGGCGCGTTCGTCGAGCTTGAAGATGGAATCGAGGGCCTGTGCCACGTCTCCGAATTGTCCGAAGGCCACGTTGAAAAGCCGGAAGACGCGGTGAAGCAGGGACAGGCGCTTCAATTCAAAATCCTCAAGATGGATCGCGAAGCCCGCAAGATCGGCCTTTCGGCGCGCGCTGTCGGCAAAGACGAACCGATTCACGAGACGCGCAATTACACTTCGGGCGATTCCGGTATGGCCAGCCTCTTCGAGGTCGCCGATTTCAACACCGGCTCCGACGACGACGGCTCGAAGAGCTAGGCGTTTTTAAGTCCGATTGTTGGTAGGCAGTAGGCAGTGGGCGTCAGACAGCAGGCGACGGGCGGCGTAATCAATCGCCGCTCGAAGCAGGCTGGCGCAACGCCCACTGTTTACTTTTTGTTCGTCCTTAAGATTCGATCTTGCCGCCTGCTCGCTAAATCAGTTTCTATATGAAAAGAAGTTCTCTCGCCTGGATTTTAGTCATCGGCGCAATCCTCTGCGGCCTGTTCGTCATCAGCCTCTTTGCGATTATGGCGGTGATGTCGGATGGCGGCGGATTTTCAGCCGGCGGCGACCGCATCGCCGTTGTCCCGGTCGAAGGCGTGATTGACGACGGCATGGCGAAGGAGGTCAATCGCCATCTGAAGCAGTACGGCGACGATTCGCGCGTCAAAGCCGTCATCCTTCGCGTTGACAGCCCCGGCGGCGGCGTTTCGGCTTCGCAGGAAATTTACCGTGAGGTCAAACGCATCAAGGAAGACAAGAAAAAGAAAGTCGTCATTTCAATGGGCAGCGTCGCGGCCTCCGGCGGTTACTACATCTCCGCGCCTGCCGACAAAATCTTCGCCAACCCCGGCACCATCACGGGAAGCATCGGCGTGATCGCCGAGTGGCTGAATTACAAGGAACTGGCCGAGTGGGCGAAGTTGAAGCCGGTAACTTTCAAAAGCGGCGAATTTAAAGACACCGGCTCTCCGACGCGCGATCTGACCGACGCCGAAAAGAAATATTTTCAGGCGATGATTGACGAACTTTACGGTCAGTTCGTCGGCGCCGTGACCGAAGGCCGCCAGGGCAAGGGTGAAACGGGAGCCGAGTTGAACAAGGAGCGCGTGATCCAGTTGGCCGACGGACGCGTTTACACCGGCGAAGCCGCCAGGAAGAATGGTCTGGTTGACGAGATTGGCAATTACGAAGACGCAGTAAAAGCGACCGCCAAACTGGTGAACATCAAAGGCGACCCGCAGATCATTACGCCGCCGAAACCGAAAGAAGGGATCACGTTGCTCGATCTGTTGCTCGGCGTGACAAAAATCACGAACGTTTCGCCAAGTCAACTGCCCGGTCAATTGGTCAACATGGACACGTCGGTCAAATTCAAATATCAGTGGAAGTAATTTATTTGCGCCAATGGCGTCAGACAGCGCATACTACGCGTGCGCGCGCATTCGCGCCGCGAATCATTTTCAATGTTTTATCCTCAGGCATTTGTTCTCAGGCTGTTTGATCCAACTCACCGTCAAACGGAGGAGCAATGACTAAAGCAGAATTGGTGGAAGAAGTCGCCCGTGCAGCCGAGTTGACCAAAAAAGACTCGGAAGTGATTGTCGAAGAGGTCTTCAAAAATATTATTCAAGCGCTCAATCGCGGAGAGAAGATAGAACTGCGCGGCTTCGGAAGTTTCCGCGTGCGCCAACGCGACGCGCGCAGAGGGCGTAATCCAAAAACAGGCGCGCCGGTGGACATCCCCGCCAAACGTGTGCCGTATTTCAAACCCGGCAAAGAACTCAAGGAACTGATCAACGCGCAACTGGGCGGCGACGGATTTGCAGCCGATGTGTTTGATGACGACGATGACGACGAAGCTGACGAAGCCGACAACATGACGGCTGAAGCGGGCGCGGATAGCTGATCATCCCTATTTTCCATTTGCCGTATTACATTTTCCATTTGTCATTGCCAGAGTCGCCAAATGCCGCAATGACAAATGGAAAATGATCTTCTCTCCAACCGTCTCTCATTCCCATCCTGCCACTCGGAGGCGCGTTATGACGTATCAGCCTTCTTTTTTCCACAGAACTTTCCCACAGGTTATTTTTCTGTTTGTTCTGCTGCCGGCTTGCTCAATGATTGCGAGAGCGCAGGGAGGCGCGGGCGGTGGCGCTAATCCGAACAATCCGTCGCGCAGCGCGGGCATCTCGCACACCATACGCGGCAAGATTTTTCTGCCCTCAGGCAATCTGCCCGATCAACGAATGCGCGTCGTGCTGGAACTCAACACGGGCGGAATCGTCGGCGAAGTCTTCTCCGATTCAGTGGGCAATTTTGAATTCCGCTCGCTGCCGAACGGGACATACAAAATCGTGGTTCCATCGGACGGACGCGCCTACGAAGCGAGCCAGGAAACCATTGAGCTTTACGGCAACTTCACTCGTACGGTCACCGCCCAGGTTTACCTCAAGGAAAAAGGCGAAGGGGTCATTGTCAAAACCAAAGAGAAAGTAATTTCAGTCGCAGACCTGCAGCAGGCGCCGAAAGACGCGAAGAAAAATTATGACAATGGATTGAAACGCGTACGCGAAAACAAGCCCGCGGAAGCGGTCGCGCTGTTTCAGGAGGCGATCAGGATATTTCCCGAATATCTGGCCGCGATCAACAAACTCGGCGAGCAGTTGCGGGCGCTGAATAAATCAGCCGAAGCTGAGGCCGCCTTCGAGAAAGCTATCGCCATCAATCCGAAATACGCCCTCCCGCACATCAACCTGGGAATACTGCTGGTTGATCAGAAGCGTTACGACGAAGGTATCGCCTCGCTCGAAAACGGCAATAAGTTGGACGACAGCTTCCCGGTGTCTCACCTCAGGCTGGGCGAAGCGTTTATGTCGAAGCAGCCGCCCGATTACGACCGCGCGGAAAAAGAACTGACGCGCGCTCTCGAACTGGGCAAGAGAGATTTCCTGCAGGTTCGGAAATACCTGTTCAACCTCAACCTGCGCCAGCAGAAGCTCGATAAGGCCGCCGAGCAGTTAGAAGCCTATCTGAAAGAAGCCCCCGACGCGCCGGACGCCGAAGAGGTTCGGCAAATGCTCGGCAAGGTGAAGAAGATGATGGCGCAGCAGAAAGCGACGACGAAAAATTGACAAAGTGAGCTACAGTTCGCAGATTGGGCGCGGTTATCGTTGGAAAGTCTGGCGCGGGCTTACGGTGATGATGAGCCGGATTATCCTTTGAACTTGATCAAAGAGGCGAATCCCGAATATGAAGGAAGGTGATGTCGTTATCGTGCCGATGCCACAGGCTGATGGCGTGGTCAAGAATCGTCCCGCTATTGTCTTGCGCGAGATGCCGCCTTTTGGCGACGTGCTTGTCTGCGGCGTGAGCACTCAGCTACGGCAAATCACCAAAGGTTTCGACGAGCTGATTTCTCAATCCGACGCCGATTTCAGCGCCAGCAGTTTGAAAGACGAGTCTCTTACGGCTCACTGCGCTATTTCCGGCTCATCACATAGACCCCGCCAGAAAACGATCCCGCATAAATTTTGCTCGCGTCGAAAGGATCGCTCACCAGCGACCACATCCTCAAACTCGGCAACTGGCTGATGTCCACTCGTTCCCAGTTCTGTCCGCGATCTTTTGAATGGAAGAGCGTGCCGCGCGATTCGTCGCTCAGGTAGAGTTCGTCCGGATTGGCTGCGCTGATGACTATCGCGCCGACATCAGTGAGCAGCGGCATTCCCCCGCCCCGATTCTCCCAGGTTCGCCCGGCGTCCATTGAGCGGAAGAACCCGTTCGACGCGCCCACGTAAATCGTTTCGGCGTTGCGCGGATCGAAGACGACGCAGCGAACGCGGTGGATTTCTTCATCCAGCGGCATCGGTTTGAAACTCTCGCCGTTGTCCTGCGAGACGAACAGCCCTTCATCCGTCCCGATGAAGATCGAACCGGGCGTATGCGGGTTGGTCACAATCGTGTTGATTTTGAGCTTCGCTGCGACGCCATCGCCCGCCTTGGGAAATTTGATCTCGCGCCAGCCCTTCTTTTCATCCTCCGTGCGGAACAGCCCGTCCCACGTCGAAGCGATCATCCAAACCTGCGGGCCTGACTGGCCTGATTGATTTGATTGAGCCTGCGAATCTCCTTCGCCGCTATTACTCGCCGCAATGAACGGTCTGAGCGGCAAAATTGCGAAGACCTGACTTTGCAGGTCAAGCAGGTCATCGGCTTTCGGCTTCGCCGGAGTTGGAAGTTGCGGTTTCGCCTGTTTCGATTTGGCGAGAACAGTCTTTCTGTTACGCGATTTTGCTCCGGCTCGCGCAGGCGCTTTGCGCTTTGGTTTTGACGGAGTTTGGATTACGGGATCGGCTGGACTCTTCTCCGATGCAGGCGTCTCGCTTTCTTTTTTCACCTGCGCCCAACTGCGCCCGTGATCGTCAGAGCGGAACAGGCCGTGATTGGTTCCAGCGTAAATCGTCGCGGGATTGGATTCGGATTGATAAATCGAATAAACGTCGCGCACGCCCATGCCGTCCATTGACTGGCTCCACGTAATGCCGCCGTCTTCGCTGATGAACATGCCGCCATTGACGCCGTCGAAGATCACTCCGGCGTAAACCCGCCCGCGCTCCGTCCTGTCGGCCAGCACGGCTCGGACCTGACGATTGATGAATCCCGCATTGCTTGCGTCATAACTTTCGCCGCCATCAAGACTGATCAAAACGCCGTTGTCTTCGGCGCCGATGAAGATGCGGTCGGGCCGCGCGGGATGAATGGCGATGGTGTTGATCACCGTTCGCACCGAGGTCATTCTCCGCCAGCTATCCGGTTTGCCGCCGTCGGTCGAAAGCCACAGCCCTTCGGTCGTTCCGGCGAAGATCACTTCGGGCCTGGTCGGATGCTGGTAAATGACGTGCGTGCGCCGGCTGGAATAAGGAATGCCTTGAATCTTCGTCCACGTCGCGGCGGCGTCGTGCGAACGATAGATGCCGCTGCACGCGCTCATCAAAATGGTGTCCGGGTCCGCTTCGTCAATGTGAATGGCCATGATGTCCGAATCGTCAATCATTCCTTTTTCTTTCGATCCGGCCAATTTCCAGGTTTTGCCAGCGTCAGTCGTCTTCCAGGGCAGGTGATGGGTGCCGACGTAAATGATGTTCGCGTCGCGCGGATCAATCGCCACTGAGTGAAAGCCTTTGAATTCGGGATGATTCGCCGGAGTAATGCGATTCCACGTCTCGCCGCGATCTTTGGTGAGATAAAGGCCGTCGCGCGCGGCGGCGACCAGCACATTCGGGTCTTTCGCCGCCTGCGCGATGTTACGCACCGAACGCCCGCGCATCCCTTCGAGCATGCGCCAACTCTGGCCTTCGTCCTCGCTGACGAAAACGCCGCCGCCGTCCGTCTCTTCTTTCAAATCGAGCAGCGGCTTCAGGCCGGCGTAAATCACGCCCGGTTTTTCGCTGTCGAAAAGAATGACCGTGACGACGAAGCCGGGAGCCTTAATGCCGGGACGAATCCGCCGCCAAACGCTTCCGCCGTCGGTCGAGCGAAAGATGTGGCCGTCGCTGGTGCCCAGCCAGATTCGATCGGCGTTGCGCGGGTCAATGGCCATCGCGGTCACATCGCCGCCGAACGGGCCGGTCATCTGCCACACGCGATCATAGGATTCTGACGGAATGCGCGACGTGAATAGATCAATCCCATCGAGCCTCGCAACGCTAGCGGCGGCGCTGACAGCGGATGAAGCGCGGGACGAATCGTTGTCCTGTGAAACCTGCGCGATTATCGCGGGGGAAAAAACTGAAATGATAAAAAAAACCGTGAGGAGAAGGCGTCTCGATTGTTTGATCATCATAACTCCATTGCTGTAATCCCAGTTCGGCGATCAGTATTCAGCAATCATCAGCGTCTGTATCGTTTGCCGGTCAACTCGCCTGCTGGTTGGGGGCAATCGCAGCAAAAAACTGAACGGCAGGGATTCTACAACAAATCGTTCCTGTTTTGCGCCTCGCAAATTCGGCGCCTTGCGGGTTTGTCATAAGCGCTGTTGGCGCGGCTGGAAAATCAACTTACGATGGCCGACAATGAGCGCCATGATTCCGCCGGCAGTTCCGAGGAGAAGATGATGAAAAAAAGTTTCGCCGTGATTATCGCGTTTTTTGCCGTCGTTGTTTGCTCCCTGCCTTTAGTTTCGGCTAAAGGCCAGAGCAGAGATCAAGGCGTGGTCGAGCCGCTGACCTTGCAGGCGCTGAACCTGATGCTGCGCCGCGAAGTCGGGCGAAACATGACCGAAGCCGATCTGGCGGTGCGCGTCGAACGATTCGGCGTCGCATTCGACCCAAACCCGGACGCGGTTAGCCGCCTCAGAGCTAACGGCGCGCACCAGAACCTGATCAACGCAGTCAAACGAGCGGCTGATAAACTCTCCGCCCCGACGGGCAAAGTCGTCGCAATCGGCGCCCAAACTCCCGACCCGTTCATCGAAGAAACCCGCAAAGTCGTGCGCGATTACCTGGACGAACTGCCCGATTTCATCTGCCAGCAGGACATCCAGCGCTATTTTGATTACGAAGGCAGCGGAGCCTGGGATAAGGCCGACACGCTGGTTTATGAACTGACCTACAACCGCAAACACGAAACGTATAAGCCAATCAACACCATCGGACGGCCTGTCACTCGCGCGCTCGAAGATGTCAAAGGCGCTTATTCGACAGGCGATTTCGCTTCGGGGCTGGCCGCAATCTTCGACGCGGAATCGAAGGCGGTGTTTAAGCCCGCAGGCAAGGAGCGGCTGGGCAATCGCCAGACGTTGCTTTACGACTTCACCGTGCCGCAGGCTTCATCAAAGCTGGTGGTCAAGGCTGAAGGAGCCGAACAGATCATCGCGGGCTACAGCGGCACGGTCTGGATTGACGCGGAGACGAAGCGGGTTCTGCGAATTGATCAGGCTGTTGACGATCTGCCGAAGGGCTATCCCGTCACGCATTCCGAAAGCTCGGTGGATTATGACATGCTCAAATTGCGCGGGCTGGACGTGGATTTCCTGCTGCCGATCCGCGCCGAATTCATCATCGGCGACCGCCGCCAGAAACACTATTTCCGCAACCTGATCCACTTCAAGTTCTATCGCAAGTTCGAGACCGACATCAAAATCGGCGACGATGTCTCCACACCGCCGCAAAAACCGCCGCAGTAAGCATTCAGGCAATCCGGTTCACACCGATTACAAATTGATCGCGATGTGACCGTGGGCTGAAATGCAGGTCATACTCGACCCATCGAAGTTCGTTCGCCAACAACCGCCCAGGCATCCGGCCTTCCATTTGGATGTCGTGAGCGGCTCAATCCCGTGTCCAGCTTTACGGGCTTTAGAGGCTGAAACTTATGCATAAAACGGCAAAACCAATCCGATCCCTTCTGTTGCTCATGGCCGTCGCGGCTTTCGCCGTCGAGATCAAAGCTCAACAGGTCGCCGATCCCGATTTCAAACCGCCGATTGAAAAACCGGCGTACGCCGAAGGCAAAGGACCGGTCGTTTTGATTGATGAAGCCCATTTCAATTTCCACAGGGCGGCGGGCCGCTATCAGAGCTTCGCCGATCTGCTGCGGCGGGACGGTTACGTCGTGCAGGCGTCGAAGGAAATTTTCAGCAAAGAATCATTGAAAGCCGGGAAGATTCTGGTCATCGCCAACGCGCTCAGCCAGCGCAACGGCTTGAACTGGAACCCGCCTTTCGACCCGTCGTTCACCGATGAAGAGATCGCCGCTGTGCGCGAATGGGTGAACCAGGGCGGTTCGCTGATGCTGATCGTTGATCATTTCCCGATGCCCGCGACGGCGGGCAAACTGGCCGAGGCTTTCGGCGTGCGGATTCATAACGGCTACGCGGTTGATCCGCAGGCGCCGCCGGGGCCGCTCGTTTACAAACGCGCCGACAAATCGCTGGCCGATCATCCGATCACGCGAGGCCGTTCGGAGAAAGAGAAAATTGATTCGGTGGCGACCTTCACCGGTTCGGCGTTTCAGATCGAGCGCGGCGATCCGATCCTGACCTTCCTCGGCGCCGAAGCCGTCTCGTACACGCCTAAAGCTTTCGGCCAACCGCCGGATAAAAACACGCCGCGCGTTTCAATCAAAGGCTGGCATCAGGGCGCTGTGATGCAAGTCGGCAAAGGCCGCGTCGCCGTGTTCGGCGAAGCCGCGATGTTTTCGGCGCAACTGGCGGGGCCGCAGAAAGCTCCGATGGGAATGAACGCTCCCATCGCCCAACAGAATCCGCAGTTCCTGCTCAACGTGATTCACTGGCTTTCCGGCTTGTTGCGGTAATGTCTGTTTTTTTGCTTTCCCTGCTCACCAAACTGAATTACCCTTCGCTTTCGACAGGCGACGCTCAGCCGCCTCGATGATTCTGAAACTGACTCCAAAGTTGAGGTCAACGAATGCGCAAGAATTCATCACCCGCCCGCCGTTTATTGCCCCGGATTCTAGCCCTCTCGATTCTGATCGTCAGCGTTCCGGCGGCGTTCGCGCAAAGCGAGGCCAGGGCCGCGCGCGCGGCCCAATGGGACGGCTATCAGCTTCCCGATGGCAAATTCACGCGTTTTGTTGACCGGCAGAAGGGTTTTTCATTCCGGCTCCCGCCGGATTGGAAAATGGAGACGAGGCCGAACGGAGGAGTCATTTTCAAGCCTGCTTCGGAAGTCGCCAACCTGCTCGTGTTGACTGAAGACATTCCTGACGGATCGGGCGTCGCCAATTACGTCAGCGCCGTGATGCAGAGCTTCCGCAACGAGCCGATCAAGCCCGAATCGGCGACCGTGCGCCGCGTGATGTCCGGCGGCCTGGAATGGCGCGAAATCACGCACGACATCGAGACGCAAGGCGGCGGGATCGTGCATCAGACTATGTGGTTCGCCGCCGCAGGCCCGCGAGCTTACGGACTGGCGCTTTCGGTTCAAAACGCCGAACTGGAAAATTACGAACCCATCTTCAAACGCATCGTCGCGTCAGCCCGGATCGGAGCGGCGGGGCATTGGAACGAAGAGTTTGAAGTCCTGCGCGCGAATTTCACGAACGGATCGAATTCGGAAACTGGGAGCGAAGTCGAGGCGACGGAGGCCGCTGAAGCTTTGCGAGCCGGGCGCGAATCTTTGACGGCGGCGGCCAACCGCATCGCGGAGCTTTTCGCCAAATCGCCTGACGCCGCAATTGACCTGATCACCGACGCCGACCCGCAGGCGCGAACGGCGGCCATCATTGCGCTTGGTAAGTCAAACCGCCCGCAAACCATTGACCTCCTGATCTGGGCTTTGTCCGACAAAGATGTTTTCGCAAGCTCAGCGGCGGCCCAGGCTCTGGCCGCGCGCGGCGAGCAGGCGATGGCGGCGATCAAGAGCAAGCTGGCGGTTCTCGCTGAAAATCCCTCGGCGATTGTTCGCGCGGGCGCCGCGATGGGCGAGCAGGCTTCGCGCGAATTGATCATGGAGATGCTCGGCGGCGAGAGCGCGAAACAACACGTGGCGGCGTTGCAGCTTGCGCTCACGCTCGAAAAATTCGATCTGCGGCTTCCCTACTCGAAACTTTTCGCTTCAACCGATCCGGGCGCGCCGCATGCCGTCGTGGCTGTTCTCGAACGTCATCGTCCAACCGAAGCCGTGAGCGAACTCGTAAAACTTTTGCGAGCCGATAACGAAGTCTGGGCGGCGCGCGCGCTCGCCGCTATCGCTCCCGTCGAAATCGCCGGGGAGTTGAGCAAACGCGTGGCCGAGATTGACGCGCAAATCGGCAAGCTGGGCAAGGCCGCAAACCAAACAGCCGCGCCTGGGAAATCGGAATCGCCTCCGCCAGCGATCATCGCCGAATGGAAGAAACTGCTCGAAGATGTCCGGCTGACGATGCTTCGCGCAGAGATGGACAAGGCGGCGCGCAAGATAAAATTCCGCGACCAGTGGAATCAGGCGAAGAACGACGCCGAACGCAGCCGGATCAAATCAGAAATCAACAAAGATCACAGCGACCTGATCGAATGGGCGCAAATCTCGCTGACGGCGCCGGCGGCGCAGGCAAACGTCATCAATCTCGCTCCTGCGAAACTGCCAAATCTAAAAGACGCTCCGGCGACCGGCGAAACGCTTTTTCCAAAAGAGACGTTCAGCTACGCGATGGCGCCGGATTTCGCAGCGACAATGGACAAACTCGATTCCGCGCTTTCGGGCGTGCAAATGGCTACCGTCCGCGACCAGATGACATTCGCCTTGATTTTGAAGGCGCTGAAGACCGCGCTCTCGGCCAGGCTCGGCGCGGACGTGACAGGCGACGCGAGCAAGGCCACCGGCATTGATCTGAAATCGCCGATTGCGATGGCTTCCTGGCAGGCCGCGAGAAACAGTGACATCACGCGCAACGCGGTTACGGTTCGCGTCACCGACCGCGCGCGATTCGAGCGGCTGCTGGCGGCTTATCAGGAAGGCTTCGGCGACTTCGATCAGTTTTTCACCGTGACCGCAGCGCTCTCGCGCTTCGCCGGAATCATCCCGGCGGCTGTGCCTGTGATCTACGCTTCAATCGCTTCGGACGAGACGCGCGGCATCGTCGCCAAACGCGCGCGGTCTTCCTCTAAAAACTCCGGGGAATCGAAGATTCCTTCGCTGAAGCCTTTCACCTACGCGCGCCAGGAAAACGTGGGAGGACTGCCGGTCACGACGCTCGTCAAACCGGTCATCTCTGAATCAGGCGGCGTGAGATGGGAAAGAATCTTCATCGCTTATCTGGGCGACACCGCCGTCGTTTCCCCATCGCGCGAAGCCATCGCCGATCTGCTCGCGGCAGGCGCTTCCGGCGAGACCATCGCGCGGAGCGAAGCTTATGCCAAAGCCCGCGCGTCGTCAGGCGAAATAATTTTCTTCAGCCGGCTGGATACGCTGATCAAACCGCTGTTCGATCTGGCCGAATCAACGGAAGAGGCAGGCGAGGCCGGCGCGTTCATCAAGGCTTTAGGTGTCGAAAGCGGCGCGCTGCAATTGTCGCAAAATTCGTGGGAGACGGTCTTCAAGATCGGCCTCGCCGACAACGAATTCACGAAGAGCTTCAAACCGTTCCGGGCTGATGCGCTGGCCGCTCCGCGCGAACTGCTGCCCCGCTCGACCATCCTGTACGCGGGCGCGGTTGTTGATCCGCCGAAATTGCACAACGTGTTGAAAAGCCTGGAGACCGCAAACGACAAGGAGAAAGTCAGCCAGCGCGACAAGGAGATTGACGCGGACATCGAAAAACTGATCGTCCCGAACATGCAGGGCGAAATCGCCGCCGCGCTCGTCAGCCTCAAGCCGATCTTCAACGGAGCCGGTCTTCCCGCGATGGCGCTGGCGTTGAAACTCAAAAGCGCGGAACTGGGCGAGGCTCATCGCGCCGGAAAGCTCTTCGCCAATTTCCCGCGCGTGCCGAACGCGACGGCGCTTGGCTCTCCGGTCGCGGCGCTGGGCGAAAAGGCCGGCGCGCCGTTCGTCGCGGTGACCGGCGATTATTTCATCCTTGCCGACAGCGTCGAGACGTTGAGGCTGCTCGAAGCCAAAGAGAAGTTCGCTTCATCGCGCGATTTCGCGCGTTCGACGAAAGACCTGCCCGGAGATCTGGCTCTGTTTGCGACCTACGGCCTGGAATCTGCGTTCGACGAAGCGAGCAAGGCGCTGGCCGACAGTTCGTCGCAACAGGCGCTGCCGTTCATCAGCGCGGTCATTCACGCGTTCCACAGCCAGCGCGCTTACTTCGCAGTTGAAAAAGATGGGCTGGCCGGAAGGCTCTCCGTCGCGTTCGACCGCGAGGGGCGTTATTCGGTCGGCGAACTTGCGAACGCGGCGGGCGATTTCGACCTGGCCAACGCGATGATCACGCCGAAGGGGCTGACCGTAATCCAATCGCCCCGCGTCGAGGCGATGACGATGCGCGTTGCGGCGAAGACACCCGGAATCGCGCCGCGCGTCCGCGACGACCTGGCCAAATTCAATTTCCAGCGCGTTGAATCGAGCGATGATTCGGCGGTAGTCGTCACAACATCCGCGCGCCACATTCCCGAAAAACTCACCGTTCATCTGCCAGTGACCGGCGTCGAATACGCGCGCTTCCTCAACCCGACCGCGCGCATCAACTCAAAAGACCCGCAAGTCGTCGCGCTCGCCAAACAGATTGCGGGCGACGACAAAGACGGGCGCAGCGTCGCGCGCAAGATCGGCGAATGGACGTACAACAACCTGAAGTGGAAAAAAGTCGAAAGCGACGCCGCCGACACGCTGGCTTCGCGCGAGGCCGATTGCCTGGAGCATTCGGAATTGTACGTCGCTCTGGCGCGCGCGCTGGGATTGCCTGCGCGAGTAGTGACAGGCGCGGCTTTGAGCGGCGGTTCGTTCGGCGCGCACGCCTGGGTTGAAATCTATCTGGGCAAATGGGTCGAACTCGATCCGACCTGGGGGTTGATGGATCACGTTGACGCGACGCATTTGCGCTTCGACGGCGACGCGTTCACCAGTTACGCGATGCTCAACCAGATCGAGCTTGAGATCACCTCGGCGCGCCGCGTGGTCGCCGATTACCAGCGCGACCCGATCAGGTTGGTCAAAGAATTCAGT
The DNA here is from genome assembly GCA_022072205.1 of Acidobacteriota bacterium. GTDB lineage: Bacteria > Acidobacteriota > Blastocatellia > RBC074 > RBC074 > JAJVID01. The sequence continues at coordinate 14,123 of JAJVID010000002.1, read as the reverse complement.
CTCGACCCGTCGAGGCGCGACTTGGCCTTCGATTTTCCGCTGGCCGTCGAACAGACGCTGGGCCGGAGCAAATGGGAAAAGCTTGACGAAAAGCAGCGCGCAGCCGTGATCAGCGCGTTCGAGAAGACCATCAACGAAATGTGGGAGACGTGGAAAACGGAAATCCCTTTGCAGCCGCGTGTGCTGCGAAGCGAGGTCAAGGCCGGTCGCGCGTCAATCACTCTGCTGCGCGGCGAGGCGCTGCTGCGTTTGACGCTGGCGTCGCGCGACGGCGCATGGTTCATCACCGAGCACGAGATCGTTGACGACGCCTTGCCGGAATTCGCCGACGCGCTGCAAGGCGCGCTCGAACCCGCCGGCCGTCGCGGCGTTGTCTTTGAAACTTCGATAGAAAACGCCGCCAGGCAGATCGAAAAACTGATCGCCCAGGAAGGCGCGAAGCCCGAATTGCTGCTGTTGAAATCGCGCGTGCTCAGTTCGCAGCAAATCGAAGAAGCGGCGAAAACTCAGGATGAGCCTGAACCGAAAAAAGCCGAGCCAGGCAAGGATTCACCGAAATTGGCGAAACCGGATCAGCAACCCGCCGATCCGTCCGTCGAAGTTTTGAAGGAGCTTGCCCGACGCTGGCCCGATTTCGCGCCCGGCCGTCTGGCGCTGGCGCGCGAGCTTCTCTATTCGGGCAGCGGCGAAGACGCCGTCAACCCGCTCAGCAAGGACGCCGAGCGCGCCATCGCTGAACTGCACGCTTACGCGCGGCTTGCGCCTTACGACCCGCGTCCGTGGCGCGATCTGGCGTTCGCTTACGAGCAATTCGACAAGCTGGAAGACGCCGAGTCGGCTTTGGAGAAGGCCGTCGAATTAGACCGCGAATACCTGGATCATCACACCGCGCTCGTCAATTTCCATCTGAATTACGACAACCCGGAGAAGGCCAAATCCGCTTTTGCGCGAATGCTCAAAGTCTCTTCGGATATTAATGACATATTCGAGCAATTCGCCAACGATGACGGTTACGATCCGGATTACGCGAAGGCGCTCGAAAACCTGTTGCTGGCGTTTCCAAAACAACTGGAAGGCAGCGTGGCGGGATGGGTCGTGCTCGCCGGAGCACAGGACGCGCAGAACAAAACCGGCGACGCGATCAAATCAATGCAGCGCGCTCTGGCGATTGAGCCTCTGGCCAGCTCATACGAATACCTGTCGCAGTTGTACCGCTCAGAGCGCCGCTTCACTGAAGCGTTGAATGCGGCCAATCAGGCCGTCAAGCTGGAGGAGAAATCGGTTGACGCGCATTTCGAGCGCGCCTGCTCGCTGGCCCAATTGGGCCGCAAACGCGAAGCGCTGGCCGCGTTGAAGCAGATGTTGGAGATTGACCCCGAAGCCATCTTCGATCCCGATGAGCCTGACCTGCAGCCGCTCGCGGCGATGCCTGAATTCAAGGCAATGAAGGAAAAACTCAAGGAAGCGTCCGCGCCAACCAATGAGGCAAAGAGCGAGACGAAAAAAGAGCCGTGACTCATCGCGTGAGTCATCGGCTCTTCCGCATCACGGCGTTCAGGCCATATCGCTTATGAGATCGGATCAAGCGTCATCGAGCTTCGATCGCCTGCTGCATGATCGGCGGACACTTCTCTCTCTTCTCTTTCTCTCGCCGCTTCATTTCTTTCTTCGACGGCCACTTGAGCTTGCCAAGCTGATCGTCTCCGTAATAGGGGACGGAGAACACGCCTCTATCAGATCGGAGAGCCTCGCCTGATTGCGGGTCAACAATCACCCAGTCGAAATTCACCGAGACAGCTTTCATATTCCTGCTTCCATCGGGATTTTGCGGATGTCCGATTTTTGTGATGATGAAAGAAGGAAGTTCGGACGCGGCGGCGGCGGCGATGTCGCCTTTTTCGGCTCCAAGCCAGCCGCTCGGGCCGGCGAATTTGTCCTTGGTCTTATCTCTGGAGAAGAAGCGGGCGAAGAATCCTAGATAGCGCTGCGCGAATGTGTCTTTGAAGGCGTGGTTGTGAAACAGCGCCAACGACGCGGGCGCGCGAGTCAGGTTGACCGGACGATAGGCCCGATTGTCTCCGGGCTGTCCGGCCACCATCGTGACCATCGCCATATCTTTGTCGTAACCCAGATAGCCTCCGCCTTCACTCCGCTCGTTCTGAAGGTCCATCGAAACGTTCCATCCGACCGTATCGAGAAATCCCGGCATTTCAATGGAGCGGTGGAAGATGAGCAGGCGGCTGAGCTGGATATTGGTCAATTTATTCGGATCAACCCGCTCGGTGTACGCCAGCTTTTCCTCTTTCACCATATTCATCAGCCGCCTGACGGAACGGTAGAAACCATTCCTGTTCGCGGCGTCAATCTCACGCTCCAATTCCTTCACGAGGTCGTTGTGACTTCGCTCGACAATCCGATCAATATGGATGTCTTTTACAGACGCGAGCAGAGCCGGGCGGTCGAGCAGCAGCTTACACTCTTCCTCGTTGCCGGAGATTTCGGCCAGGAACATGATGTCGGCGACTTTCACTTCTTCGGAGAGTTGACGAACCAGTTGCGTAATCTTCGCACGTTTTTCCGGGGTGAGCGTCTGCGCGAGGACTGCGATCCGCTCCATATTCCAAACGTTCGTAGTGACCGGCGTTCCGATGCTCTTCAGAAACGCTTTGGTCTCGCGGTACTGAGGAGACAGATACGATTGGAGCGCCTCGGCGTCATCCTTGAACTCCCTGAATGAGAGCAGGAAAAGCCGCGCGGATTCCTGATTGATGTCGGCCCCGAATTCATCGAGCGTTCGCCGAAGAAACATGGCGAATGTCGGGCATTTGATTTCATCCGCCAGCCTGTAAGCCGCCAGGTTGTAAACGGTAGCGCTGAAGGGCACAAAATCTTTCGGATTCAGATTGAGCTGCTCCACAAAAGAGTCGAGAGCTTTGAATGGCAGTTTATGTTCGGCGCCGAGAACCAGAAGTTGCAAGGCGGGAGCGAAGGCGTTTCCCGATCCTTCGCTCGATGGAGCGATTCGATTGAGAAGCTGCTTGAACTCCTGAGGCGCCGTTTTGCGGAAAAGAACCTGCCGAAGCCAGAAAGTGTCTCCCACGCTCGCGAGCATCGGGCCAATGACGTGATTGGGCACCTGGAATCGGGAATTCAGGATATTGGCCGATTGCTTGAATTTCGGCGCCGCAAACGGGCCGAACCACATCGAACTGCTGATCTTGATAAGCGATTGGCTACCGATCCTGCCGTCCCGAAAGACGCCGGCAAAATATCGTTTGATCAGTTCCCGATTTTCCATCAGGACGGGATATTTCTGGATCAACTCCGGGCCATATTCGCTGAGCGTCTCGAAAGAGTCATCAACAACTCTGCCATTGCGATCTTCGAAGCCGCATCCGAATTCCTTAACCAGCCTTTGGTACTGGCGCGCATTCGAGCCGTTGAGGAAGAACGCCCGAGCGTCCATTCCGTCCTCCGCCATCAGCGATTCGATGTGGCGAGGCCGAACCTCAGGGAATTTCCAATCCTCGGTCAACGCTTTCTCAATCCGCTTTCGCATCGGCGGGAGATTGAAAACCCTGGCCCAGAATGACCTGCGCTCTTCCTGCCCGGTCTGCTGCGATGCAGGCGCGCTTTGTTCTCCCTTCGCTTCCTTCGGTTGAGCCTGAGACTCCTGACTGGAAGGCTTTTGTTGTGGAGGAGGATTCTCCGGTTTTTTGTCCGCAGGCTTTTCCTGAAGCTCTCCGGCAAGGACGGCGCCGGAGAGTTGCCCGGAATGAATGACAGGGAACGCCCCTTCCGGCAGTTCAAGGCGAGAGTCGCCAAAGAACACTCTCTTCTGACCTGTCACAGCGTAAGCCTGCTCAAAAGCTGATTGAATCGGTAAAGATGCTGGAGTGACAATCACGGTATAACCCTCCACTTAAACGCCGGGCGGGCGCCTGGCAAAAGAGTCTTGCTCAGCTCGCCGGACAGACCGGCTACACCGAGCGCATCATACCCACGATCAAATAAGAGGAAGATGTGGCGTCGAAGAAGAAAATGTGGGGGTCCGAGCGAGTACTCCGGTTAGAGCGGTTTGCGATTGAATGCGTCCATGCTCCCTGGCCTTGTGATTAAGCCCTGTGGTTTAGCCCAACTGAAAACCGCTATACAAGAGTGCGCGGCAGCCGTTCAAATGCTTCTTCTGAAAACGCCGTTCGGATGGGGCAATCCATTCTGCGTTTGGCTACCTGACGCCGCAGGAGATTGCGGCTAAGTGGACAACCACCAGCAGGAAGCTGTCCGTACAAAAACTCTTTCTTTGGTGTTCAGAAAACCAGAATCAATACAGATTTATGAAGAAGGGAAAACGCGCACATCCTACTTTTTCAGGCCGGGTGAGTCAACGGAGAGAGCGTTTTTGATTGTAAAAATATGGCGAGGCGAAAGACGGACAGGCTGAAATTTTGGTCGCCGCTACAAAAAAGATGATGGACAGGCTGAATAACTCAACGGGCGCGAGCCATCGGCCCTTCGGCGCCTTTCGGAGCGCCGCTGCCGCCGCGCCGCGTCAGCACGATCTCGGCCAGAATCGCCAGCGCGATCTCTTCCGGCGTCATCGCGCCGATGTCCAGCCCGATTGGCGAATGAACGCGGCGGAGATGCTCACCCGCCACGCCATCGCGCCGCATGTGTTCACGGATAGTGGTCGCGCGGCGGCGGCTGCCGATCATCCCGATGTAGCGAGCCGGTTTCTCGATCACCTCGCGCAGACAGATTTCGTCGTGCCTGTGGCCGCGCGTGACGATCACCACGTGCGACACCGGCGTGATTTTCAGTGACCGCAGAGCCGCCAGGAAATCATCAGTGATCAAGCGGACGTTTGGATCGGGAAATTTCTCCCGCGATGAAAACTCGGCCCGGTCGTCAATCACGGTGATCTTGAAGTCGAGCAGCGCGCCGACTTTCGCCACAGCCTGCCCGACGTGGCCTCCGCCGCAGATGATCAATTCCAGCGGAGGGCGCGAAATTTCAAACAGCAGCCGCGCGGCGCCAAACCGGTCTTTGACTCGATCCGCTTCAATCCCGTTTTCGAGCGTTGTGATTATTTCGCCCACAGGCGCGACAGCTATCTCCTGCCGCTCATCTTTCATCAACGCCACCGCGTGACGCGCGGCGATCTCATCCAGCGCCCGGCCGCCAAGCGAGCCACCGATCAAAGCGCCGCCATCTCTGACCAGCAAACGCGCGGCTTGCGCCACAGGCCGCCCGTCCATTTCCATCAACGAGACGATGCACATCGCCTCGCCGTCAGCCAGCGATTGTTTCAATGCCAATGAGATTTGAGTTGCGGAGAGCATAGTTGGTGGTTGGTGGTTGGTGGCTGGTGGTTGGTGATTGGCGCCAGGATTGATAACCAGCTACCAACCACCAGCCACCAACCACCCTTTCAATTCCAGACTTCGATGAACACTTCCATATCGCCGCCACAGATCATCCCCTCCTCATCGGGAGGCACATCCGGATTGTCGCGCAGGCTGAATTTGCACAGACGCGGTTTGTTTTCGGCCAGCGCCTCGCGCGCTTCGGCCCATACGTCGGCCTCGACGCAACCACCGCCGACCGTGCCCATCATCCTGCCGTCTTCAAAGACCAGCAGTTTCGCGCCCGTGCGCTGAGGCGTCGAACCGGAAGTCGTCACTATTGTCGCAACAGCCAACTTCCGCTTCGCGCCCTGCGCCTTCGTGATCTCCGCGTAAACCTCGCTCTGCGTCAACAAACTCATCGTTATTCTCCTTGTCCCCTTCCCCTTGTCTCCCTGTCTCCTTGTCTCCCTCTCTTCTTCACGCTCGCTCCAGCGTGTAGAACGTGATCTCCGGCGGGCAATCGAAACGTGAAGGCAGCATCACCGTGCCGATGCCCCGCGTCGTGTAAACCTGCATCGAGCCGTTGCGGTTCAGACCCATCGCGTAACGCTGGCCGTAGCTCGACGAGATTTGCGGCGCGCCCAACAACGGCAGCCGAATCTGCCCGCCGTGCGTGTGGCCGGACATCATGAGATCAATGTGTTGCCGTTTGACCGCGAACTCTTCGATGAAATCGGGGTTATGCGCCAGCACAATCTTCGGCGCTTCTTTCGGAACGCCGCGCATCAACCGGTTAACGTTGGTGTCGCCGTAATACAAATCATCAACGCCGATCAGACAGAGTTTCGACCCACGACGCTCGATGCGATCCTGCGCGTCAACCAGCAGATTGAGACCGGCGTTCCTGAGAGCGCGCGCGACGTGCGAGGCTCCAGCGTAATAATCGTGATTGCCCAGCGCGGCGTAAATTCCGACCGAAGCTTTCAACCCCTTCAATAATTCGGCGCACGGCTCGATGTAGCGCCTTCCCCCGTAAGTGAAATCTCCGGTCAGCGCGATCACGTCCGGCTTCAAATCGTTGGCGATTTCGACGCAGCGGTTGATGTAATCGAGTCCGGTGTAAACTCCGTGATGGATGTCGCTCAACTGCGCAATGGTCATCCCGGCGAATTCGTCCGGCAGGTTCGTGATCCTGACCGGCACACGCGCGACCTCGACATGATCGCGCACCGCGAAACCATAACCCAAACATCCCAACCCGACCGCCGCCACTGAAGCCGCCGAGAGCTTTATCCAATCACGCCGTGTCCATTCTCCGGGCGGTTTCAATTGGCGTTTGAATCTCTCGGACAACCTTGCTGAAAAATCACTCTGCCCCGCTTCCATCGAATTCAAAACTTCTCTCCCTGGCCCGTCCGGGCCAACTCGGCGGCGCCGATGTAAACAGTGACCTTCTCCAGCTTGAAGCCGAAAACAATCTGCGCCTGCGCGTCAACATCTTTTCCGTCAAGCTGCGCGGGGAGAAATCCGATGCGTTTGACAGCTTCAACCGCCCGTTCGTCCAATCCGAAGCCGAGTCCATTCTCGACTTTGACGCCCTTGATCTTGCCGTCGCGTTGAAACAGCGCGCGCACAGCCACGTCGCCTTCGATCTTTTTTTCGCGGGCTTTGCCGGTGTATTCGGGCAAATAGATGTGCAGGATGCGCGGGCCTTGCAGACTGGGCTTTTGCGCCGCTATCGGCGCCTCGATTGTAGTTTGAACGATCTCCGTGTTTGCGCTGTTCGTTTGCTGTGGCGGCGCAGCGACTGGCGGAGTCTCTTCGGGAATGATGATGGTTTCGATTACGTCGCGCGGGTCAATAGTCTTGCCCAGCTTGCTCTCGCGCACGCCGCCCGCTTCCGCCCGCTGCGATCTTTCAATGACCAGAAATCGCGTCAGCTTGCGCTCTCCGGCGAATTGAACGCCGACGATTCTCCACTGTCCTTCCAACTCCGCTCCGGCGATCAATTCATCGGTCTTGAATTCCCTGCCGAGTCCCAGCGTGTTCAACTCGTCTTCGGCCAAAACCTGGTATTCGGGCACAATGTCCTCGCGGCTCTCCGCCGCGTAACGCTCGACGAAACGGCGGAGGATCGTCAGCCGCTGTTTCGCCCGTTCATAATCGGCGCGGCCTATCTCCTGATGACGCAGTTGATACTCAAGCTCGTTCAACTCTTCGCCAAGCCCGGTCAGATACGCGCTGACGACAGGGCCGTAAGACGCTTGTTTCTGCTGCGCGGCGGCGCACAAGGCCGCAGCCAGTATGATCAGCAATATCGGCGTCAACCTGGTTGAAAGCTTGAATCTGAACATTGAAACTTCATCAAGGGAGGAGTTTAAATCCGCAGCGATTATCGCGTATGCTTTCGAGGACGGTCAAGCAAGCTATCTTTCGACTTTGAACGTTGTTCACAATGACCATGCGCGATCAAAACCAAACCATCATCCGTCCGGCGACCAGCGCCGACGCCGCTCAACTCTCTTCGCTGGCTCATCAATTACTGCTGCACGAACGAGCGCTCAACGAAAGCATGGGGGAATTGACGCGATGGGCCGCCAGCCCCGAAGAGCTTCGCAAACAGATGCGGCGTCCGGCCACCCGATTTTTCGTCGCCGATAAACCGGGCGAAATCATCGGCTACATCAAAGTCGTGATTCACGGGCGGCGATTGACGCTCGAAGAGGCTGGCGCAGTGAAATGGCTGGTTGACCTGATCGAACAAGCGGCGCGCGGCGTTTTCAACTTCATCTTCCGCCGCCCGCGTCCCAACGTCGAAGCGATGACAGGTTACATCGCCGGAGTTTTCGTCCGTCCCGATGCGCGCCGCGCCAGCGTGGGCCGCGCGCTCATATGCGCCGCCGAAGAATGGCTCCGCGCGCAGGGAGTCAAAACCTGTGAACTGCATGTGCTGAGCGCAAACGAAGCGGCCTGGCGTTTTTGGGAAGAAGTCGGATACAAACCGCTGACGATAGGGATGAGGAAAAAGCTTGAATGAAACATCGGCGCATCAGGATGCGCGCCGCGCCGCATCGAGCGTTGTTCTCGCAAGGCTGATCTTGTCCTCCAAACCGCGCATTACCGTGCCGGTCACGCAGACTTTCAAACCCAGTTTTTCAATCTCATCTTTCGCCGCTTCGTCCTGAACGTCGAGAATGAAAACATCGGCGATGCCGGAATAGATCCGCGCGACCTGGGCCGCCGAAACCTGCATGCCAAGATCGGCGAGCATCCGATCAGTTGGGCCTTTGAGCGACGCGCCGCCGACAACAGGACTGATCGCCGCCACAATCGCTCCGGTCTGTTTGAGCAGATCGCGCATTCCAGGCACGGCCAGAATCGGGCCGATGCTGATCAGCGGATTGCTGGGGCAGATGATGACGGCGTCTGATTGCAGGATGGCTTCGGCGACTCCAGGAGCGGGCGCCGCCGATTCAATGTTTTCAAAACGGATGCCGGTGACTTTCGGCTGAGCGCGGCGTTTGATCAGGTACTCCTGAAAATGCATCTCGCCTTCGTCGGTGATGATCGTCGTGGGCGTGTGCGTGTCGGTCATCGGCAGAATGCGCGATTTGACGCCCAGCGCTGTTCGGATTCGCTCTGCGACTTCGGAAAGCGAGCGGCCTTCGCGCATCTGCTCCGTGCGGAAAATGTGAGTGGCCAGATCGCGGTCGCCCAGATTGAACCAGCGTTCTGTCTGCGTGTAATCGAGAAGCCGTTCAAGGCAATTGAAAGTTTCTCCGGCCAGTCCCCAGCCGGTTTCGCGATTGACGACGCCAGCCAGCGTGTATGTCACGATGTCCAGATCGGGCGCGATGTACAGCCCGAACATTTCAATGTCATCGCCCGTGTTGACGATGATCGAAACGTCTTCGGGCGCCGCGACCCGGCATAACCCGTCGAGGAATTTTGACGCGCCGACTCCGCCGGCCAGTGCAGTGATCATATGACAAATCGCAATTCGCGCGATTGGGGGATCAGACCGCAATCGCGGGCCAGATCGAAATAAAGCCGCATCCCGGCAAGGTTCTCCTTGTCCAAATCGTAATTGACGTTTTGCGAGAGGTAATCGAGCAATTCGTTTTGAGGCAACTCCAGTTCAGCGGCGTATTGCGCCGCGATCTGCTCGATGCGATCAACGCCTTCGCGTTTCGCCGCCAGAAAATCACGCGCCAGGCAGGGCGCATCAACGCAGGCGTCTTCACGAACTGCCCAGACTGCGAAGACGAACGGCAGGCCAGTCATCGCCCGCCACTCTTCGGCCAGATCGTAAATCTTCAAATCGAGCCGCCGGGCCGATGATTCCAGCCTCATCGCCGGATCGCCGATGACCAGCGCCGCGTCGGCGGAGTCGAGCGTGTTCCGGCTCACGACTGAAGGTTCGGGCGCTCGTTCGGTGAAGTCAGGCAGAATGCCGTAGCGCCGCTGGAAGAGTATTTTGACCAGCGCCTGCGAAGTGCGCGACGAAGGGTCGAGCGTCATCGTGCGAACTTCTTCAAGCGGGCGGCGCGAAGCGATCAGAACGCTGCGAACGCGGTCTTTCGAGGCTACGGCGATGTCGGGAATAATCCGCAAATCAGGTATGCGCTGGCACTCGATCACCGGAATCAGGGCGATTTCACATTGCCCTGACCGCAGCATCTCGGCGCAACGCGAAGGCGCTTCGTCGCCGATGAAGTCGTATTTACTGCGGAAAAGACCTTGAGTGAAGCTGTAAACCAGCGGCGCGGAGTTGAGGTAAGTCGAGGCTGCGATACGCATAGACGAATGATCTGCCAGCGATTCGATTTTAATGTTCTCGGTTGAAATTCATTCTAGCATGCCGCTTCAGCAACGGGTTGCCTGACCGCGCACGGGCGAGAAAATTTTCTGGACAGCCGGGAAAACTGTGCTACACTGCGCCCGTTCCTTCCTACAAGTTCTAAAAAAACAAGGAATTTTCACTACAAAACCGAAGCGAAAGGACTGGTGTCTCTTCTATGAAGCTTTCAGCACATGCCCTGCGTGCGCTCCAGGAATTGGACGAAACGGGGCGCGAAGCCGTCGAGCAAATTGTCCGCGCGCACATTCGCGCGTGCCGTCTGAACGGGTTCCAGCCTGAAAATCTCGAACGAGTTTATCAGGAAGCCATTGAAATCATCCGGCTCGAAGGCCCGCCGAAGAAAGATCCGGCGATGTCTTCCAATAAATACGAGCCGACCCGCCGTTACGAGCAGTACCGCAGCCCTAGAGCGTTGTAATCTGGCGCCGGCTTTTATTCGGCTTGCCGTTCTGAGACAATATCGGCGGCTCCGATCTGGAGCGATCAAATCCGAAATCGCAAAATCGGCAACAAACCAGCATTGGACCTTAAACAGACTTGTAACAGAAAGGATCAGAAAGATGCTCAAGAAATTCTGCTTTTCGCTGATGGCGGTCATGGCTTTGAGCCTTGTCGCTATGGCTCAGGGGAACAAATCGGTCACGCTGACCGGCAACATCGTTGACAAAGCCTGCTCGGCTCGCGTGTCCAAGAAGGAAGATGTGCAAGCCGCCGCCGCCGGTCACACCAAAAACTGCGCTCTGATGGAAAATTGCGCCAAGAGCGGATTCGGAGTGTTCGCTGGCGGCAAGTGGACGGAGTTTGACGAGAAGGGTAACGCAATGGCCAAAGCCGCGCTCGAAAAAAGCAAGAAGGACAAAGGCGCCACATTCAAAGTCACCGGCAAGGTGGCCGATGGCAAGATGGCGGTCGAGAGCATTTCGGAAGTCGAATAGCTCGGCCACAGCTATAAATTTTAAGGGCGAGACCGGGTGACCGGTCTCGCCCTTTTTCATTGGCGCCCATCGCTTCCAGAAGCTATTTCTTCGCAGCGTCCAGCATCGCCGGGACGTACATCCGCTGGGTGTATTCCTTAACCATCCGGCGCGCGCTGAAGATGGGCGCGGCGGTGCGGATCGCCTCTTTGACCAGATGCGTCCAGCGGCGCGGGATGCCGTCGCTGTCGCGGTCGAAATAAAGCGGCACGACTTCTTCTTCAAGCGTGCGATAGAGAGCTTCGGCGTCGGCGCTGTCGCGGTCGTCGTCGCTTGCGTCTTCGGGCACGCCTGCTTCAATCGCCCAGCCGTTGGTTCCCTTGTACCCTTCGTACCACCAGCCGTCGAGGATGCTCATGTGCGGCGCGCCATTCAGCGCGGCTTTCTGGCCGCTGGTGCCGCTGGCTTCCATCGGCAATCGCGGATTGTTGAGCCAGACGTCAACGCCGCGCACCAGATATTTAGCGACGTGGATGTCGTAATTTTCGACGAACGCGATCCTGCCGCCGAAGCCGTGTTCGCGCGCCAGACCGTAAATTTCGCTGATCAGACTGCGGCCCGGAGCGTCCGCCGGGTGCGCCTTGCCTGCGAAAATAACCTGCACGGGGCGCCACTCGTCGTGGAAAATTTTCTTCAACCGTTCGATGTTCCGAAACATCAGCAACGCGCGTTTGTAAGTGGCAAACCGGCGCGCAAACCCGATGGTCAGCGCGTCGGGATTGAGCAGCGTCCCACCGGTCAACACTCGCACCGGCCCCGCCGCTTCGTTGATCCAATCGCGCCGCACGCGTTCACGCATGAAATTCAACATCCTGTGCTTGAGTTGCTGATGCGTATTCCACAATTCCGCGTCGGGGATATCGTGAACCCGCTCCCAGAGCGTCGGGTCGTCGTGATGATTGAGCCAATCGTGTCCCAGATATTTCGAGAAGAGCCTGTTCATCTCCGGCGCGACCCAGGTCGGCGTGTGGACGCCATTGGTCACCGAATTGATCGGGACTTCATCCTCCGTCAACTCAGGCCACATCGAATGCCACATCGCGCGCGAAACGCGTCCGTGCAACTGGCTGACGCCGTTGCGTCTGCCCGACAGCCGCAGCGACAGCGCCGTCATATTGAAATTCGCCCCGCCCTGACCGTCGGGGTAACTGCCAAGCGCCAGGAACTGCTCGCGGTCGAGGCCCAGCGACTCCCAATAACTGTGAAAATGCTGCTCGACCAGTTGGAAAGAAAACGCGTCGTGCCCGGCGGGAACTGGCGTGTGCGTCGTGAACACAGTCGTCGAGCGGACGAAATCGGCGGCCTCATTGAAGCTCATTCCGTTCTGCACCAGCCCGCGAATACGTTCGAGCATGAGAAACGAAGCGTGCCCTTCGTTGGCATGAAACACAGCAGGCCGTATCCCCAGCCGTTCGAGCATGCGCACGCCGCCGATGCCCAGAATTATCTCCTGCCGGATGCGCGTCTCCTGATCGCCGCCGTACAACCGCGCCGACAATTCACGATCCCAGGGTTCGTTCTCTTCGACATCGGTCGCCATCAGATAGATCGAAACCGAACCCAGCCGCACGCGCCACACCTCGACATAAATCACACGTCCGTTCAGGTGCAAAGCCAGCAGCCCGCCTTCGCTGTCGCGCGTGATCACAGGCTCCATCGGTGCGGCGTCATAATCGAACCGGTCGTAACTGGCCTCCTGACGCCCTTCGGCGGTGATGCGCTGCTGGAAATATCCCTGTGGATAAACGAACCCCACGCCGACCAGCGGCAATCCCAGATCGCTGGCTTCCTTGCAATGATCTCCGGCGAGAATGCCGAGACCGCCGGAATAGATCGGAAGCGAAACGTGCAGCCCGAATTCAGCCGAAAAATAGGCGATCGCATTTCCGGCCAGTTCGGGATGCTTTTCGATGAACCACGCGTCTTTCGCCGACAGACATTTGTCGAAAGCCATCATGATGCCGTCGTAATGGCGCAGGAACGCGGGATCGGAAGCGGCGGCTTCCAATTTGGCGGGAGAGATTTGTTGCAGGAACTTGACTGGATTGTGATGGGTCAACTCCCACAAAGTTTTGTCCAGATGCTGAAAAAGCCAACTCGCGTCAGGCTGCCAACTCCACCACAGGTTATAGGCCAACTCGGTCAGACGGCTGATCCGAGCGGGCATCGCACGATCAACAGATTGAGCGCTCATCTTTAGATAAATTCCGTTTTTAGGATTAGGGGGACGGCTAATAGATTCGTGAATGCAGGGTTAAACACCAAAGCCGTTCACCTTTTGTCCGTGACCGCAAACGACACGGAAAGTTTTGTGAAGGTCATACACAACAAGCACTCTACCTAACCATCCCGCAGCCCGTCAACCACGCGAGCAGTTAAAATAATCGGCGCGCGCATGGCTTGATTAGCGTGATTCTCTGCTATATTCGCCGCCTCACACACCGATCAAAACAAGCAAAGGACACGCGGCTATGCGGCAATATTTGGATTTGCTGGATCACATTCTCCGAAACGGCGTCGAGAAAAACGACCGCACCGGCACGGGCACGATCAGCGTCTTCGGATACCAGATGCGGTTCAATCTGCAAGACGGCTTCCCCTTGCTGACGACCAAAAAGCTTCACCTGCGCTCGATCATTTACGAACTTCTCTGGTTCCTCGGCGGCGACACGAATATCAAATATCTGAAAGACAACGGCGTCAGCATCTGGAACGAGTGGGCGGATGAGAGCGGCGATCTCGGCCCGGTTTACGGCAAGCAATGGCGCAAGTGGGAAACAGCGGATGGGCGCGCGATTGATCAGATCAGCGAGGTCATCAATCAAATCAAAACCAACCCGGATTCGCGCCGCCTGATCGTTTCGGCCTGGAACGTCGGCGAGTTGGACAAGATGGCGTTGCAACCCTGCCACGCGCTGTTTCAGTTTTATGTCGCGGGCG
>JAJVID010000210.1 GCA_022072205.1 Acidobacteriota bacterium | reverse complement strand
AGGTATGCCGAAAGGTATTCCCCCAAAAAACCGCTTGACAGTTTCATTGGGCAAGTAGTATTAGAGTCCCGCTAAAAGTTCCTCCAAGCTAATCAAGCAGCAATGCTGGGTTGCTCTCTCCCGCAAGAAACTATCCCTCCACTCCCTAACTAGCGCCGCACCAAACCATTGCTTTTCGCGGCCACGAATCTCTGGATGCTGAACGCATATCGGCTTGTATTACTTCCTGGCTTGCAAACAACCCGGGCCATCAGGATGACTGAAGCCTGAAGCGGGTTATGTGTCCAGCCAATGGAATCAGCTTATTGTCATATCCCGATCAAACATAAGGCTGAGTGTGTACAAAATTCCCCGGCAAAGGAGATTTTATGTTGCCTCGTTTTCGTAAGCTGATAGCCGCTTTGAGTGTGGCTGTTATAGCCGGAGCTTTCCTTTCGTTTCAGAATAGCCATTTCGCCTCGGCGCAAGTGAAAGCGCAATCAATCGAACTTGAAGCCTCTGCGATTTCAAGTTCGCAGGTGAAACTGACCTGGCGCATCAATAACCCTGGTGTTATTGGAGGAATTCGTGTGTACCGCGCGTATTCCGTAGCTCCAAATAACTTTTACCTGCTCACCATCCTTTCGGCTAATACCTTGAGCTACATTGACTCCGGGTTGAAACCGGAGAGCACGTGGGTTTATCGGATTCAGACTCAAGGTCGTAAGCCGGTTCAATTATCCGCGCCATCGAACTCGGCAAAGGCTACGACAAAAGCGGCAGGCTCTGATCCGGCGCCATCGGATGAGCCTAATACAAAGGCCGATCCATCGCTCAACGCTATTCAGACGCTGACCGCAAAGGCGGTTAATGCGAACCAAATCGAGCTACGCTGGGCGGTTCCGAGCCTCGCCAAAGTAGCTTCGCTGAAGGTCTTCCGAGCTACTTCGCTGGACTTGAATAACTTCGTGCTGGTAGGTTCGATTGGGGCGAATCTCAACACTTACATTGATTCGTATCTGAAGCCGCGCACGACTTACTACTATCAGTTGAAATATAACGTACACAGCCATGCGGCTATTTTCTCGCCTCCATCGAATACCGCGTCGGCCACGACGCCAGATGGGCCGGAGCCGAATCCGAGGGGAGCCGCCGCCGCGCTCAGGCCGAAGCCCGGCATCCCATTCGAGTTGCCTCCGTTTGGAATCGGCAGCGCCGTGCCTTACGACGAACGCGAAGAGGAGATGCTCTATCTGCTCAATCAATACCGCGCGAAGAAAGGCTTAGGCCCGGTGCGGCCTTCGATCACGCTCTCGCAGGCGGCTGACTACCTGAGTCATCGGCTGGCGGAAGTCGGAGGCGGCAGCAAGTTCGATGTGCCCGACGGCGAATTAACGATGCGCGCCCGCATGTTCGACTTCCCGAAATATATGACCGCGAAGTTCGACACCTCGGTCTTCCTGACCAGAGGCAGGGACGACTTCGATCTCTTCGACCGGTTCAAGTATTCGCAGGAAGACGCCGTCCTGATCAACCCGAACTGGAAAGTCGTCGGCGTCGCGCGAAGCACCAATGAGAAGGATGGCGCGACGCGATGGGTGTTCGATTTCGCCGATTACTGGGATAAGACGATCCCGCTGCCGGGCGAGGACACCGATGGGCGGATTGACGGCAACGAACAGGTGCGGACTCGTCCGACCTATGACGGTTTGCTGGTGGGAGCGAAGTTCAGCGGGTACGGAGATGACGGCAAACCGTATTCGACGAAGCATTGCGATCTGGAAACGAATGAATGCTGGAAAGACCCGGCGCCAGCGACGAATCGGAGTCTGATGGAGTTGTCGTTGCCGGAGAACCTGATCGGGATGTGGCACGCGCAATATCAGGTGTCGTCGAAGGGAGTGTGGCATTTCAACGATCCGGACAGATTCGATGTGACGGACTTCACGATGACGCTGCAGATCAACGATGACGGGACGTGGGTCTCGCAGGGCTACAAGTCGGATCAGAAGCCGACGCCGCAGGAGGCCGGGACGTGGAAGTGGGCGCACGACACGGCTAAGAACGAAGAGGTCGTGACGTTTTATCGAGACGAGGGAAGGCCGATGGCGACGATCCGGGTACACGCGGCGCCGAACGTGATGACGTTTTTCGCGGTGGACGGGGGAGAAGAGATGAAGAGTTTCTTCAAAGGAGTGGTTCGCAACAGTAATTCGAAGAACGATCCACAGATAATCTTCGTGCCCGGGCCGGCGCAGTTTTTCGTAGAAACAGAGCCGTTCCCGGCGACGCTCCGCTGCGCTTCCTGCCCACAGGTTTTTGTACGGTGGTGATCGGAAGGTTTCAGCCTCACACTGATTGAAACTCAGCCGAAAACAGCAACGCCACGATGATCTTACCCGGACTCATCGTGGCGTTGCTGTTATTGGAGCTGAATTGAGTTCAATTAGTCCAGATGCCGGTTGCGATCCCGACTTTGAGCATCTGGCAGGCGCCATTGATGACCGCGCGCAACGGGTCGTCAGCCGCGCGCACACTCAATGACGTGGCCAGGGCCAGCCGATCGGAGATGCCTTGCAATTGCGCGCCGCCTCCGGTCAGACAGATGCCGTTTTCGATGACTTCGCACGAAGTCTGCAAAGGCAGTTCGCGGACGGTTTTGTGAATGGCGTCAACGATGATTTCGAGAGGCTGTTCGACGGCTTCCATTACATCGTGGCTGCTCACGCACAGGCTCAGCGATTCGCCCGTCAGCAGGTCTGTCCCCTCGGTCAGGAATAGTCTTTCGTGTTCATAATCCCGCGATGCGCCGACCATTCGCGTCAGCCGCTCGGCCTCGTCCGCGAAGAGCAGCACGCCGTAGCGGAATGCGATCATCTGCGAAACGCAATGCCGGAGGTCGCTGCAGGCCGTTCGCACTGCGGAAGTCGTGACCAGCGCGCCCGAACGAATTACAGCGATGTCGGTCACGCCGTCGCCGATGTCAACGAGCATCTGGGCGTAAGGCGACGAGACATCCAGCCCTGCGCCAATCGCCGCCGCCATCGGTTCGGGAACTACGACGACTGCGGAAGCTCCCGCGCGTCGAGTCGCTTCGACCAGCGCTGCGCGTTCCTCATCGCAGGCGTCGGTCGGGGCGCACGCCAGCGCGCGCGGTTTCAACACGCCCAGCTTTTGCGCGCGACCCACAAATGATTTGAGCAGCGTAGTGGCCGCCTCGACGTCGGCGACGGCGCCGGCATGCAAAGGTGAGACTGAATACGCGAATTGATCGTGTTTGGAAAGCCGGGCGGCTCTGGCTCCTACGGCCTCGACGGCGCCCGTGTCGGGTTGAATTTTGAGCAGAGTGGGTTCGTCGGCGATCAGGCCGTGACCGCGCGCGTAAAGCCGCGTGTTGGCCGTGCCGAGGTCAATCGCCAGATCGGGCGCAGCGAGGAGGTTACGCCAGCCTGTGGCTAGACCAGTCGTTAGAGAAGACAACATCAAAACTTCCTTGTCAGTTTCATCCGTTTATATTTGGGGGCGTAATGCGGTGTCGTTCAATTTAGGTCAATTTACAATCAGCAATGCTATCTTCAATGCGTCAGTCAGTTGATTGTGAGCAACGAAATTTCAGGGGGAACGCGAAACCGAACCGGTAATACGCTTGTACCGATGCGGAAGTTACGAAAAGCTGTTTGGCGCTGTGTGTGTGTGTTCTGCAATGGTTAGCGCAACTGTCGAGGGAATGTAGGGAAAATGTCAGGATTGCGAGTGAATGCAATGACAGAGGCTCCGTCATTCACTCCTGTCAGCGCTGAAGCTACGTTCGGATGACTCTCCCATTGATCGCCTACTCCGGCCACCCAGATCGCTTCATCGTTGCGTTCGATTTTTGCAGCGTTGTTTTCAAGCACCATGATGCCCGCGTTTTTCGAGGGCTTTCTTAACGCGGCGCCATTATAGCATCAATCGTGATTTCCAAAAGTGGCGAATCAGGCTTATTTCAGGTTTATTTCAACCGTCCGGCTTTGGTAGGCGTTGAGGTTGGCGGAAGGGGGAAAAGAGACCTCAATCAGCTTCCATCCGTTTTCTTCGCCTCTCAACACCCCGCCCTGAACGGATTCGATAATCAGTTCGCCGCGCGCGCGAATTGCGTATGCGCGTCCCTGCAATCCTTCCAGCCGCACGACCAGTCTGCTGCTCGCCGGAGTTGAGATTTCAATCACTTTGAGCGCGCGCGTTCGGTCGCCCGATTGAGCGGCGACAAAAGGCGCGTCAATCTCGATCCCGCCTCTGAAACTGATCTCGATCACCGAGTGGCGGCGCAGCATCGTTTCAAGATTGCAGATCGTGCCGGCGCCGGAAAAGTTGGAAGTGAATTTCGCGGGTTTGCCGTCAACCAGAACGCGGGTGATCCGGGCAAGCGCGGGCAGCGCGGGAGAAAGCTGAAGTTTCAGCATCTCGTCATCGCCTTTTGCGATTTCGAGTCTGAAGGAGTTCGGGCTGCGTTTGATGTCGAAAGTCAGTTTGCTTGCGCCAAAGCGGTAATTCAAAACTCGCAGCGAATCCCACGCGGCGGGCAACTGCGGCGCAAGGCGCAAGACGCGATTGGCCACGTCCTCACCGGCGTTCGGAGCGGTGTCCACGCGCGCGCCCAGCAGCCCGCGAATGAAAGGCGTGATCACCATCCCGGAAGAAAAAAGCTGATGAGGAACCGATTCGTCCAGCGGGCGGTAATAATCTCCCGACAGGATTTCAGGGTGATAACCGAGCGCGTGGTCGAAAGTGAGTTGCGCAAGCTGCCGCAGATGCGCGTAGCCGGAATGCGGGCGGCGGTACTCGTATTCGGCGCAGGCGACGAAGCCGGTCAGAAACGGCCACACGCCGCCGTTGTTGTAAGCAATCGGATCGTAAGCCTGGCTTTCATTGCTCAACATCCGCGCGCCCCAGTCCGTGCTGATCCGCGACGAACTCAAAATGGAAATTGTCTCTCCCGCGCGGTTCGGGTCGAGACGCCCGAACATCATCGGCGCGGCTGTCCAGGCTGTGATCTCAGGGTTTTGTTTCCCGCTCTTCGTCAGCGCGAAAACATACCGGCCATCTTTTTGATCCCAATACAATTCATTGATCGTCCTCGACGCGCTCTGGTATTTCTGATCCGCCACGTTGCTGAGCGCCCGGTCTCCCATAAGCGCTGCCAGTTCACGCATTGCGTACGACGCCTCAAGGCTGGTCGCCGCAAGGTAAATATCCTGATGCAGATCGTTGAGCAGCGAGCCTAGCTCCGATGCGCCCAGGCCCGCTTTTGAATTTTCGAGAATGCCGTCGCCGTCGCTGTCGTTGGCGACGCAGAATTCGTAGGCTTTCTTCAGCGCCGGCCACAATTCCTGAATCAACTTCCTGTCGCCGCTCTGCCGATAGAGGTTGTGAACGGCGGCGATGTAAAACGGCGTCGTGTCAGCGTGAAGGAACGCATACGGGTATTCCTCGAACCATTTGATCATCCCGGCGGATTGCGAAATCTCGTGAGTGATCTTGCCGTCGGCGCGCTGGTATTTCGCCAGAAATTTGAACGCCGCGCGCATCGAATCGAAGTCGCCGTAACCGGTCATCGCATACGAATTGATGGCCGCGTCGCCGCCGAAGAACCATCCGAAGCCGGGGCGCGCGCCTTCGCCCGCCGCGCCCCAGCCTGCGATCAACCCGTAGCCCAGATCGGGATTTTCAACCATGCCTTTGTCGAGCGCGGCCTTTGCCCACTCGAACGCCAGATTGAACGAACGCTCAGGCGTCTCGACGCTCATCATCTCATCGCGCAACCGGCGGTAATGGTTGAAAGTTTTTTGATATTGCTCGGCCACTGAATTGGACAGGCGCTGATAAAGATCAGCTACTGGCTGACGGCCATTGACGCCGCCCGCGATGATCAGCGGATAAAAAAATTGTCTGGCGGTATTTGGATCAACTTTGATGTCGAATCGCAGCGCGCCCGAAGCGAGTTGATGCGCCGGAGTCGCCACGCCTTTCGCCGCCGCAGGGCAGCCGAAAAAGCCGTTGAATTTGCGGCGGCTCTCGCTGATCACGAAGGTCTTCAAGTCATCGCGCCAGCCCGCGCTCTGTCCGCCCAGTCCGCCCGGCCACATCGGTTTCAAATCGGGCGTGAAGCTGACGGTGATCGTCAGCGGGCGAACCGTGTCAACGTCGAGTAGAACAATCGAACCGGCTTCATCAATCGGCGAAAAGAAAGTCGCGCGGATGGTGAAGAGTTGATCGGACGCGACGAGCGTCGTCGCTTCGGGCCGCGCGATGACGCGCTCGACGATTGAGGCGAAGTCAACCGGATTGTCCTGGCCGTCGACCCTGACGCTGATGCGCGCGTCGTGAAAAAGTTTGATCGGGAAGGCCCACGATTCAAACGTCCCGGATTCATTGCCGAAAATCGCAGCCTTGCGTCCGACGGCCTCGAAATAAACTTTCGGGCGCGCCGCTCTGCTCAATTCAATCGGATTCGCGGGCAGCGCAAATTTGGCCGGGAGTCTTTGCGCTTCGGCGCTCAGACAGTTGGCGCCGAGGCAGAGCAGACAGAGGCACAGGCGCAGGAGAGTTTTTCCGTATTCGGTCATGACTCAATGTGGAAAACCGATTCGTCGCCTCAACGCAACGGATCGCCGAAATTGATGTGAAAGTGGAGATGCTTCGAGTCCTGATATTTGCCCAGATTGGTCAGGACGCGCGCGCCGCCGTGTTCAGCCGCGACTTGCGCCGCAATCTTTTTGATCACGTCGAAAAGCTCGATCAACAAATCGTTGTCGCCCGGTTCGAGCGTCAGCAGTGAGCTGATGTGCCGTTTGGGCACGACCACGATGTGGACTGGCCAAAACGGGCGCGTGTGATGAAACGCAAGCACGTTGTCGGTCTCGAGCGCTTTGCTGATCGGCGTGCGCCCGCTCAACGCTTCGTCGCAGTAAAAATCTTCGGTCATCGGCGCCTCGTTCGTTTATCGGGAATCGGCGAACAGATTCAACCTGTGTCGCTTCAGGTAGTCAAGCTTTCTTTTGATGGCCTCCGGCGATTGCGCCGGCAGCAGCTTGAAATCGGAGATTGATTCGCAGCGGTTGTAATCTTCCGTCCGCAGATAACAATCCTTCCAAACGCGCTTGTTGCGGCTGTAAAAGCTCGCCGGGTGATCAGCGCCCAGCCGCAACGGCAAATGCCCGGGCAACAGCAGAAGCAGAAAGACGGGCAGGCCGAATCGCCGCGCGGTTTCGCGCTTGATCGTCAGCAGATGAAAATAAAGCGCCAGGAAGCCTGCAATCATCAGCGTCACGTAGCGCGAGCTTTGCGAAATGTTCAATCCCATCCCCGCGCGCCCGAACGCTGTGTTCGCCGCGAAGAGCAGCGTGTAGCCGAGCAAGATCACGATGACCAGGCTGACGCCGCGCTCCTTCGAGTCAGGCTTGAGTATCAAACGGCAATGAATCAACAGGGCAACGACAGCCGTCAGCGCCAAAACTACGCCGCAGAGCATTGCCAGATAAGTCAGCCACGTGGTCTGCCCCGTCTCCGGTCTCATAAACCTGCCGAACATCAGGCAGACGAACAGCGGGTATTCCCAAAAACGCGCGGCGCTCCGCGTTGAATTTTGTAGTTGAGAGAAATCGTAATCGCTGAAGAACGAATAGACCGACAACAGCGAAATGGCCAGCGCAACTAGCGCGGTAGCCAGCCTGCGCTTGTCATTTCGTCGCCGCCAGCTTTCAACCGCGAACAGCGCGGGCGTGATTGCTCCGACGAAAAAACCATAGCCAGTGAAGATCAACAGGTGATTCAGCAGCAGCGTCAAAAGATAACGCCAGAAATCCCTCGTTATCGTCCAGGCCAGACAATAGAACGTGAGCAGCAGCAGCGGAAAGGCCGCCGGAGCCGGGTTGACCGCGCCGACGAAAGTTTGAAACTGCGCGGTCGTCAATACGATCAGCGGGATAGCGATGTCGTAAACGTTCAGAAAGCCGAACAGCCGCCGCTTCAGCCACAGCGCCGCAACCGCCGCCAGACAAATCAGCCCGCCGATGGCGAAGGATTCGATCCGCGTGTTCCAGTCGGTCAACTCGGCGATGGCGCGCGTCAAGACAAATCCCAGTCCCTGCCGGTGCGCGCCGTATTGCCATCTGAAAAGTTCCAGCCACGAAGCGCCATCGAACATCGGCTGGTAATAATCCCATTGATCCCAGTAAAGAATATTGACCGCGTGGTAGTGGATCAGCGCGAAGAGGCGAACGCCGAGCAGTAGAAAGATCAGAGGCAGGAATACTGACCGAAAAGTCTTGCCGGGAATGATCATCTGGAAGCCGCGTTGAAATTTGGGATGCCGCGACGCAAGGTCGCGGCATCCGGGGCACAGGCAATCTCCAAGTAGCCGGTAACGTGAACCTCCGCGACGCAAGGTCGCGGCATCCAGCTTAGCCGTGTATATGGGGTTAAATCTGTCCGGCTTTCACCAACTCGCGCCTGCGCGCGCGCGTCGCCAGGAATTCTTTCGCTTCCTTATAAAGCCGTTTGCGCTCCTGCGGTTTGAAGATCGCGCCTTTGACGATGCGATAGATCGGCTTCGGGCGGAAGTAGTATTCATCGTAAAAACGATGCACCCAGTCGAGCATCTCCGCCGCCGACAGGTGAGGGAAGTTGGCCATCGGCAGTTGCTGGCCCAACTCGTCCGACATTTCGTCTTTCAGGATTACGCCGTTGGCTTTGAACCAGTCGTACATTTCGGTGCCCGGATAAGCGTGCGCGACTGAAACCTGAAGCGTTTCGGCGTCCATCTGCTTGGCGTATTCAATCGTTTCGCGGATCGTCTCGCGCGTCTCGCCGGGCAGGCCGATGATGAAGTCGGCGTGAACCTTGATGCCCGCGCGTTTGCAGTCCTTGACAAATTGCAGCGAGCGTTTGGCCGAAATGCCTTTCTTGATGTTCTTCAGAATGTTTTCGTTCCCCGATTCAAAGCCGACGATGAACAGGCGGCAGCCGGCGTCGCGCATCACTTTCAACGTCTCGTAATCAAGGTGCGCGCGCGACGTGGAAGACCATTGGAATTTCAGCGGCTTGAACGCTTTGCTCATTTCGATCATCCGCTTCGGGTTGAAAGTGAACGTGTCGTCGTCGAAGAAAATCTCCTGAAGCCCTTCAGACTTGAACGCGTCGAGCGCCCAGGCGACTTCGTTGGCCACATCCTGCACCGAACGTTGCCGCCAGCGATGATCGTCGAAGGTTTGCGGCCAGAGGCAGAACGTGCAGAGCGCCGGGCAACCGCGCGTCGAATAAAACGCGACGAACGGGTTCAGCAGAAACGGCACGTTGTACCGCGTAATGTCCATGTCGCGTTTGTAGATCGGCGTGACCCAGGGAAGTTTGTCGAGGTCTTGAACCAGCGGCTCAGAAATGGTCGAAATCATCTTACCGTCGCGCAGGAAATGCACGCCCGGAATTTTGTCGAGCGGTTCGCCGCCGGCAAATCGCGTGACGGTGTAATCGAATTCCTTGTGCGTGACGAAATCAATCGCGGCGCTCGCGCGCAAAGCCTGTTCCGGATGCGTGGTGACCGGCGGGCCGACGAACGCGATCTTCAGACCGGGATTGAGTTCCTTCATCCGCTCAGCCAGCTTCACGTCATTTCTGAATCCGACGTGAGAGGTGAAGAGAACTACGAAATCGTAATCTTTGGCGATCTGCGCGGTCTCTTCGGGGCTGATGTGGTGCGGGGGAGCGTCGAGCAACCTGGATTCACCACCCAGATCGCGGATCATCGCCGCGGGGTAAGCGAGCCAAACGGGATACCAATAACTTTCAATCTCTCTCGTCGCGGGCCATCGTGAGCTTGCGCCGCCGTCGAACTTCTCGAACGACGGGGGATTGAGCAGAAGTGTCTTCATCAAGGTGTATACCTCTCCTTGCAGGGGTAATTGTGAGTGTTTTGCGGTTGAACTGGTTCATAGTTCGCCAGGAGTGACGGCATGATTATCAACAAGCGGAGAGATTTGGCAAACCGGGCTTTTTAACTCAAATTGAATTGGTTTTTGTATCTTGCTATTCTTGGCCATCGTAAATCCCAATCAGATATGAGCATTCAAGCAGAGACCTGGAATCCGGAATCGCTGGCAGGGCAGTCGCTCCCGTGCGACGTGGCGGAAGCCTTCGCTTATTGCGAACGCCTGACGCGAAGGCATTACGAAAACTTTCCCGTCGGCTCGCTGCTCGTGCCGAAGCGGCAGCGCCGGCACGTTTACAGCGTTTATGCCTTCGCCCGAACCGCCGACGATTTCGCAGACGAAGGTTACGAAACGGGCGAGTTGACTGAGGCGCAACGGCTGACCGCGCTCGACGATTGGGAGCGGAAGCTGGAAGATTGTTACCGAGGCGTAGCCGATCATCCGGTCTTCGTCGCGCTGGCTGAAACAGCCAGAGAGTTGCGACTGCCGATTCAACTCTTCCGCGACCTGCTTTCGGCTTTCAAGCAGGACGTGGTCAAGCGGCGTTACGCCGATTTCGGCGAGGTTCTGGATTATTGCTCGCGCTCGGCGAATCCGGTTGGCCGGTTGATCCTGCTCTTGTTCGGTTACCGCGACGAGCGTTTGCATCAACTGTCTGACTGCATCTGCTCGGCGTTGCAGCTCGCTAATTTCTGGCAGGATGTGGAAGTTGACATACGGAAAGATCGCGTTTATCTGCCGCAGGATGAGATGGCGCGATTCGGCGTCAGCGTTGACGATTTGCGGGGGAAACGATTCAGCGAGCGTTACGCCGCGCTGCTCAAATTTCAGGTCGAGCGAACGCGCGAGTTGTTCAATCGCGGAAAGCCGCTGCCGAATTTGGTGAACGGGCGGCTGGCGATTGAATTGAGACTGACCTGGCTCGGCGGAACTCGGATTTTGGAGCGCATCGAGGAGATGGGCTACGACACATTGAACGCGCGGCCGAAGATTTCGACCGCTGACAAAATCGCCCTGCTGGCGCGAGCCTTGAAAAGGTTTGAAGCCAGCGAATAACCGAGGCGATTAGTTGAGAGATGGAGGTTCCGGTAGTTTTTCATGAAAGCAACTCAAACCAAAGAGATTCATTTCACTCCCTGGCATCTGCGCGAGCGGACGCGAAACCTGCGGCGCGAGATGTCGAAAACTGTCCAGTCGAATTTCTTCTATTCATTTCTTTTTCTGCCGAAACCCAAGCGCGACGCGATCATTGACATTTACGGCTTCTGCCGCGCGATTGACGACATCGTTGACGACATTGTCGAACAAACGAACGACGGTCACACACACGCCGAAGCGCAGATCGAACTGAACAGATGGCGCGAGGAGCTTGATAACCTTTACGCGGGCAATCCGACCACGCCAATCTCCGGCAAGCTGCAAGGCGTTCTCGAACGGTTCCCGATGCCGAAGGAATATTTCCAGGAGATGATCAACGGTTGCGAGATGGACCTGTTGCGCAATCGTTACGAGACGTTCGATGAGCTTTATCAATACTGTTATCGCGTGGCCGCGATCACGGGCCTGATGTGCATAGAGATTTTCACCTATCGCTCACCGGGCGCGAAGGATTACGCCGTCAATCTCGGCATCGCGCTGCAACTGACGAACATCCTGCGCGATTTGAAAGAGGACGCCGCGCGGGGGCGCGTCTATCTGCCGCTGGAAGATTTACGGCGCTTCGGGTACAGCGAGGACGATCTGGCGGCAGGGAAGACAAATGACAACTTCCGCCGTCTGATGAAATTTGAATGCGAACGGGCGAGAAGCTATTACCAGCGCGCCGCCGAATGCCTGTCTGAAGAAGACCGTCCGACGATGACCGCCGCCGTGACGATGGGCAAAATCTATTACCGGTTGCTCGAACAGATTGAGCATCTCGATTACGACGTGTTCAACAACCACATTCGATTGCACAGACCGGAGCGATTTCTGATTGCGTTAAGCGAATGGGCGAAGGCGAGCGGGGGACAGGGGGACAAGGGGACACGGAGACAAGGGGACAGGGAGACAAGGCGACAAGGAGAGTGGGAGAAGAAGAGATGAGTTCCGAAACCAACAATCCCCCTCTCCCCTTGTCCCCTTGTCCCCTTGTCTTGATTCTGGGTGGTGGTTTCGCCGGACTCGCCGCCGCGGTTGACCTGGCTAAGGCGGGGAAGCGGGTGTTGTTGCTCGAACGCCGCTCGTTTCTGGGCGGACGAGCTTATTCGTTCACGGACAAAATCACTGGCGACACGATTGATAACGGCCAGCATTTGATGATGGGCTGTTATCATCGAACGCTGCGGTTTCTGGAAAAAATCGGCTCGCTCGGCAATCTCAAATTCCAGCCCAATCCGCAGGTTGATTTCCTACACGAAGAGGCCATCGGTTCCGTAACTCACGCGAGGTTCAAATGTCCGCCGCTGCCCGCGCCGCTGCACCTGCTCGGCGGGTTGGCGGGGTTGAAGACCATCGGCTGGGGGGATCGGTTGCGAGCATTGCGTGTCGGGCTGGCCGTGCGAACACTGAATGGCAATCGGGAAAGGCTCGCGGACGTCACAGTTCGCCAGTGGCTCGACAGTCTGGGCCAGTCCGACCGCATTCAGCGCAGGTTCTGGAATGTGATGGCGCTGGCGACGTTGAACGAGGAGCCTGAAATCGCTTCCGCCGATATGTTCGCGCGCGTGATCGAGCTTGGATTCATGCGAACGAAGCGCGATTCGGCGATGGTCATCTCGCGTGTCGGCCTGAGCGATCTTTACACCCGGCAGGCGGAAAAATTCGTCGAAGCGCGAGGCGGCGAAGTGCGATTGAACGCGGATGTCGCCAGAATCGAGTTTGAAAACCGCCGCGCCGTCGGTGTGACGCTGCGCAGCGGAGAGCGGATCGAAGCCGATGCGGTCATCAGCGCTCTTCCGTATTATGCGCTGAAACGAACGCTGCCGGATGAAACCGTCGCCGCGCATTTTTCTCATCTCGACCGTTTCAAATCGGCGCCGATAGTTTCGATCAATCTCTGGTACGACGAGCCGGTCACCGATCTGGAATTCTCCGGGTTGCTCGATTCGCCAATCGAATGGGTCTTCAACAAGAACGCGATTACCGGCGATGCGGGAAAACGTCCTCAGCATCTGGCGCTGGTTATCAGCGGGGCGCACGACGCCGCGTCAAAACCGAAAGAGGAATTGATCGCAATGGCCGACGGCGAGGTCAAACGATTTTTCCCGGCGGCGCGGAAACAGAACCCGTTTCACGCGTTCGTCGTTAGAGAGCATGACGCGACGCTTTCACACACGGTCGGAACCGCAAGATCACGCCCTGGCCATCGAACCCGGTTCGACAACTTCTTCCTCGCTGGCGATTGGACGGACACCGGGTTGCCGGCCACGATCGAAGGCGCCGTTCAGAGCGGGCAGGACTGCGCTCGCATTGTCCTGGAAAGATTTGGAACATAGCGCGTTGTTCGCTATCATCAGGCTGAAATTCAGGGCCGCCGCGGGCAGGGTTTGAATGGCGGTCTCAAAACACCGGGCCTCAACTCGCAAACTGCTACTGACAATCATGGCTGAAAAGCAATACTACTCGACAGGTACGAAATGGGAACCGATAGTCGGCTATTCGCGGGCGATTCGACTCGGCTCTCAGGTCTTCGTCACCGGCACGACCGCGACCGACGACCGCGGCGAGATTGTCGGCGTCGGCGACGCTTACGCGCAAACAGTTCAAGTCATTCGCAACATCGAACGGGCGCTCGCCGCTCTGGGCGCAGGTTTGAAAGACGTAGTCAGAACGCGGATGTTCGTCACCGACATCGCGCGGTGGGAAGAATACGGACGCGCTCACGGCGAATTCTTTCGTGAGATCAGGCCCTGCGCGACCATGGTCGAAGTGCGGCGGCTGATTGACGACCGCATGCTCATCGAAATAGAAGTTGACGCAGTCGTGGAGTGATCTTCTGCTCAACGCCTCTGCGATCACAAACGGAGTGGTCACCTGATATGCGTAATCCATTGAGATTGGGTGTGCCAATAAGGCCTCCCGTAATTATTGCGACTCAGGCGGTAGCCGATGTGGAAGATGTGACCAGTGAGGACGTAGGGTTTACTACCCGGCGTCATTACTGGCGGGGGATCGTCTGGCTGCTGATCGCTCTGGGTGTCCAAGCGGTCGCCAGCCTGATGCCGGAAGAGGTTGAGGCCTACTACAGTCAATTCATCTATTTCTATATCGCCCGCTGGCTTTCGGCTGCCAACAAATATACGCAGAGCATCGCGATTGGCGAGGTGTTATTTGCGATGCTGGTGGTCTGGTTCGGACTGTGGTCGTTGTGGTACATGCGTCGTTCGTGGCGGCGTGAATCGCGGCTGTTCGATGTGTTGAAGGTCTTTTTCCTTCAAATACTCTGGGTGATGAGTCTTCTGGTTCCGGTCTTTCTGGCCCTTTGGGGATTGAATTATCAGCGATTGTCATTGGCCGAAACGCTGCAACTCGACCGCCGCCCGGCGCGGTCCGGAGAGCTAGAATCAATCGGGTTGCAAATAGTTTCCGGCGTCAACAGCAATTACGAGCAGGCCAGAATCACCCGGGAATCCGGCGGCCCGAATGCGCCGCCGATTACGCGCGACGCGATGTTCAAATCAATCGAGAAGGCTTTCCAGAATGAAGCTCTGCTCGGCGACGCCAGTCGCGGCGAATTCAGCAATCCGAAACCGCTGCTCCTGTCCCGCCTGGCAAGTTTTGCGGGCGTCACCGGATTTTACATTCCGTTCACGGGCGAAGTGACTTTCAACGAACAGGTCCCCGCCTTCGATCTGCCGATGGTGATCGCGCATCACAAGGCCCATCAGCGCGGGTACGCCAGAGAGGACGAAGCCAATTTCATCGGCTACATTATCTGCGTCAATTCGGCAGAGCCATTCGTGCGCTATTCCGGTTATCTGTATGGCCTGAAAGTTCTGGAGGCGTTATCGAAAGGAAGCCCGGATCGTTACGAAGACTGGCTCTCACGCCTCAACGAAGGCCCCAAGTCTGACCTGCGCGAGCGCTCGGAGTTCTGGGGCAATGTGAAGAATTCGGCGTTGGGCGGGGTCTCGCGCCGCACTTTCAGCGCCTATCTCAGGGCTAACCGAGTTCACGGAGGCATCAAAAATTACGACGAAGATGTGCCGCTGATCATCAGCTATTACCTGAAATCTCCGCCGCGCCCGGCGCTAGACGCGGATCAACCGCCGTACGCAGACGCTGAACCTCTTCAGGAACCGCCGGATCGTCAGGAACGTCCGCCAGATACGTTTTAGGTGAACTTCCAATCGGACTACCGCCACGCTACTCTCACGCAACCTATGAGCACTCCACAATCCGCTATCAGACCGGACTCGCAATCGCGCGTCGCGGACGCCGTCCGCCGCGCGCAGGATTATCTGCTCTCGCAACAGAACCTCGATGGATATTGGTGGGCTGAGCTTGAAGCAAACGTCACGCTGACCGCCGAATACGTCATGCTCCACCGCATCCTGATCGCCGCCGACCCGCGCAACCGCTTCAGCAACGGCAAAGACCGCGAGTCGCAGATCAAGCAGATGGCGCGCTACCTGCTGCGCCAGCAGCGAAGCAGCGGCGGATGGGAATTGTTTTACGGCGATGGCGGGGAAATCAGCACGACAATCGAGGCCTACTTCGCATTGAAACTCGCGGGCCATCGGGAAGACGAACCGCCGATGCGGCAGGCGCGCCAGTTCATTCTCGAACGCGGCGGATTGACCAAAGCCCGTGTCTTCACGAAGCTGCACCTCGCTCTGTTCGGCGCGTATCCCTGGAAAGGTATCCCGACCCTGCCGCCCTGGTTCATGTTTTTGCCGAAATGGTTTCCGCTGAACATCTACACGATGGCGAGTTGGGCGAGGTCTTCGACCGTGCCGCTACTGGTCGTGATTGATAAGCGGCCTGTTTACGATCTTGGCATCCGCGCCGACGAACTGTTTGCTGGAGGAAACACCGATACCGGATTGAAGAACAACGACGGCACGATGACCGGCGCGTTTTTTCTGGCCGCTGACCGGATGCTCAAACGATTCGACCGGTTCGGCCTCGTGCCTTTCAGACAGCAGGGAATCGAGGCCGCCGAACGCTGGGTGATCGAGAGACAGGATACGCCGGGCGATTGGGCCGGCATCGTTCCGGCGATGCTCAACTCGATTCTGATGTTTCATGCGCTCGGCTATTCAGCGAAGCATCCTTACATCAAACGCGGCCTGGACGCGCTCGACCGCTTCTGCATTGAAGAAGGAACAATCGAAGGCTCCGAACTGCCGCAATATCTGCGGCTGCAACCGTGCATCTCGCCTACGTGGGACACCGCGCTGGGATTGACCGCGCTGCTCGATTCGAGCGTGTCGCCAACCGACGCGCGGATCAAGGCTGCGGGCGATTGGCTGTTGACGCAGCAGATTTTTCGTTACGGCGATTGGGCCGTCTTCAATCGCAAAGGCAAACCCGCCGGGTGGGCCTTCGAGTTTTACAACGATTATTACCCCGACGTTGACGACACTGCGGCGGTGATCATGTCATTGCTGGCGATGAAGCTTGATGACGATGATTACAAGCTGGAAGCCTGCCGCGCGGCGACCGATTGGGTGATGACTATGCAATGCAAGGCCGGAGGCTGGGCCGCTTTCGATGTGGACAACACGCAAGACCTGTGGAACCAGATGCCTTACGGCGATCTGAAAGCGATGATTGATCCGCCGACGGCTGATCTGACCGGGCGCGTGCTGGAGTTGCTCGGCCACTGGCAAAGACTCGGCGAAAAGCATTACACCGACCATCAGGTCAAACGCGCGATTGATTTTCTGCTGAGCTTGCAGGAAAGCGACGGCTCGTGGTGGGGGCGATGGGGAGTCAATTACATCTACGGCACATATCTGGCGCTGGTAGGACTGCGTTCAATCGCGCCGTTCGCCGATTTCGATATGGAATGCGATCAGGTCAAACAGGCCGCCGCGTGGCTTCGCAGCGTGCAGAACTCGGACGGCGGATGGGGCGAAACCTGCGCGTCGTACAAAGACCCGAACCTGCGCGGCAGAGGGCCGAGCACGCCATCGCAAACCGCCTGGGCGCTGATCGGGCTGATGGCGGCGGGCGACCACGACACCGACAACGTGAAGATGGGGATCGAGTACCTGCTCAACAAACAGAACGCCGATGGCAGTTGGCCCGAAGCCGAATTCACGGGCACCGGTTTTCCCGGCCACTTCTACATCAACTATCACCAGTATCGTAATCAGTTTCCGCTGACGGCGTTGGGGCGTTACCTGGAGGATAGCCGATGTTTTCAACCAGGAATACCGGCGTAACAATCAGAACGAGTCCGACGTTTTTAGTTCTTCTCCGGCGGCGCTTTGATCGGCCAGTCCGGCGAATCCACCCGTGCCGCCTGCATCAACGCCGACATCTTCCGCGCCAGATCGGGATGTTGCGCCGCCACGTCGTTGGTTTCCGCGGGATCGGTTTTCAGGTTGTATAGCTCCAGCGGTTTTTTGATCGCCGGACGCACGGCTTTCCAATCGCCCATCCGCAACGCCTGCTTAAAGAATTGCTCGTGCAGTTCCCAATATAAGTATTCGCGTCGCGGCTGTCGCTTGCCGGTGAGCAGCGGCGCGATGGAGAGGCCGTCCGGCTTGAATCCCTTCGGCGCCTTTGCGTCCGCGACCTCGACGGCGGTCGGCAAAAAATCCCAGAACGCCCACGGCTCATCGCTTACCTGCCCCGGTTTGATCTTGCCGGGCCACCACGTAATGGCCGGCACGCGCAAACCGCCTTCGTACATGCTCCGCTTGTAGCCGCGCCACGGACCGTTGCTGTTGAAAAATTCGAGATCGTGTTCCTTGTCCGATCCCCTCGGGCCATTGTCGCTGGCAAAGAAGATCAGCGTATTGCGATCCGCGCCGGTTTGCTTGAGCAGGTCGAGCAGTTGTCCGATGGAACGATCCATGCGGGTCACCATTGCGGCGATGCGCTTCTCTCCGTCAGGCCAGGGTTTGTCGGCGTAAATCCCCAGATCGGGAACCTCGTACTTCGCATGCGGAATCGTAAAGGCGAGATAGAGAAAGAACGGCGACGCCCCTCCGGCCTGAGCGCGTACCCACTTGAGCGCTCCGTCCGCGATCAAATCGTGTGAGTACGTTTTGCCGTCTAATTCAACGCGTTCCTTATTGCGCCAAAGATGTTTCGGATAATAGCTATGCGCTTCACGCTGGCAGTTATAGCCGAAGTTGTAATCGAATCCGCGATCCGTCGGCTCGCTGCCGGAGCCGGGAAAGCCGAGTCCCCACTTGCCCATCGTCGCGGTCTTGTATCCGGCGTCTTTCAGCAATTGCGCGACGGTGATGGTTCCGTCAGGCAACGGCGCCTGGCCTTCGGGCTCTATCTCGCGGTTT
Source organism: Acidobacteriota bacterium (assembly GCA_022072205.1). Classification (GTDB taxonomy): domain Bacteria; phylum Acidobacteriota; class Blastocatellia; order RBC074; family RBC074; genus JAJVID01. The sequence goes on along the minus strand of JAJVID010000210.1, from coordinate 13,971 downwards.
GCGCGGATGGGATTGTGCCCCATATGCAAGCCTGTCATCAGGGCCGCCCGCGACGGCGCGCAGGACGACGTGCCGCAATAGGCCGACGTGAAGCGCATGCCTTCCGCCGCCAGCCGGTCAATGTTCGGCGTTTTGATTTTGTCCGAGCCGTAACACCCCAGTTCGCCCCAACCCAGATCATCGGCCAGAATGAAAATGATGTTTGGCCGGTTGCGCGCTCTGTCGTTTTGCCTGATGGGAGTGACGGGAGTGATGGTTTGCAGAGACTGTCCGGCTTCGACGCCTAAATCCGCTTCGATGATATCGGCGCCTGCGCGGATCACCGCCTGGTATTTTGCTGTCAGCTCATCGCGGCCTTTTATTTTCCCCTGGCTGAATTCCCGGTCAATCGTTCGTGAAGTTCCGACGATGCACAGCACGCCTTTTTCGTGTATCAAACGAAAAATATCCGGCTCCGCCGCCTGCGTGTGGGTGACAAAGGCGACGATATTGCTCCAGGCGACGCCGGTCAGAGCGAATTTGTCCAGCGCCGCGCGGTTGGGGATCATGACCTCCATCATGATTTCCTTGTCCAAATCGTAACAGCGTCTCGCATCTTCAAAACTGTAGACAATGACAATGGCGCTGGCCTGCGCGCGATGCTCCTGAATCTTTTTTACTCTCGCTTCGATTGGCACATCTTTTTGATCCAGCGCTAATACGGTTTTGCCTTTGGCCCACGCCAGCGCCTCATCGAGCGTGGGGATGCGATAGTCGGTGAGATTGCCTTCGTTGTCTTTCAACCGCAGCTCTTTCAATTCCGCCAACGTGCGCTCGGACACCTTGCCCGCGCCGTTGGTCGTGCGATCGAGCGTGGCGTCATGCATCAGCACAATCGCGCCATCTTTGGTGTAACGAGGATCAACTTCCAGCAGCGCGGGAGTATGGCGCAGCGTGTTTTCAAATGTGGCGATGCAATTTTCTGGAAAACCTTTGCGCGCGCCGCCCCGGTGCGCGCTCACTAGAGGACGGTGGCCTTTGCCATAAGACAGCAAATCTTTCAGCTCGCGCGAGCTGCTGACATTGATCGTGTGTAAAGCCGCTTGATTCTTTTGCGCCCCGGTCTGTACTCCCGCGAGGCACAGCCAGCCAATGACGGATAAACAAATAACTTTTGCCCACATTTTGAACATGATTTACTCCGAATATTTCCTGCTCAAGCCTTCCTGCCGGGGCCGTGTCCGTCCGCAGACGGGGTCAATGCCCGGGCGCCATTTGACGTAATTCACAACGAACAGGTCGAACCGGCCGTCGTAATCGTAATCGAGCCAGACGCTGCGATTCCAGGAAGCCTGGCTTGCGATGCAACAGTCGAACCGGCCGTCGTGATCGTACTCGAGCCAGACGGCGGCGACCGAGCGAAAGAGGCGGTTTCGGTATTCAGGCGACGATGTGCGCAGCGAGGGCAGTTCCGCTCCGTTGGTGAAATAAATGTCGGTGTGCCTGTCGTTGTTATAATCGAGCGCCGCCACGCCACCGGGCATTGTCTCGACCCGATACTTTTGCGCCGAGGCGGAGTTTCGCAGCGTGAAATTGAATCGTGATTGAGCGGCGGTATTGCGAAAACGGATTGCCGGGCTTGTTCCCGCCCGCAACGCCGCCAACAGCGTTTAGCCAATCAGGCCGGAGGCCGCGCCGGATTTCAAACGTTCAAGATGACTGCGCGCCTGCGCGTTACAGTCGAGCCTCAGCGCCTGCCGGTATTCTTCCTCCGCTTCGGTCAATCGCCCCAGTTGTTCCAGCGTTCTGCCACGCGCCACGCGCAGTTCGCTCACGCGCGACTGTATGCGCCATTGCCGGCGCGGACTGGGAGCGATGCGGCTGTGTCAAAAAAACGCCCGCGAGATGACGCCGATTAAGGTGGACCCCAAAATCAAGACAAAAAATCCGTAGTGTTCAACCGCTGGTAATCTCTGGTGGCTCCTTTCCTGCGAAATAAAAGAGGGCTGAAGATCTATAAACCACAGCCTTCGAATTTTTCCAGTTTGTGGTTTAACGGCTATTTCCTCACCGTCGGGTACTGAATGCCCAATTGATCGAGATAGGTTTTGTACCTCGCCGGATCGTAATAGTACTTCTTCAACTGCGGCGCGAATTTCTCCATCTTCTCTTTGTTCAACTCGATTGCAGGCTGATCGGACGGATTGATCAGCGGCTGGTATTTGATCTCTTTGGTCTGTACGTTGTTGAAATAATCCCACGCTTGTTTGACCAGTTCCGGTTTCAGCATGAAATCGAGCGCGGTCATCGCCTGAACTTTCGCGCCTGCCGTCGAGCCTTTGTGCGCAATCGGAGTGGCCATCGCGATAGCGTTCTCCCAACTGTGGCCAGGCAAATTCGGGATGTTGGCCGGAAAACGCAGATAGACCATCGGCACGTTCCACGAAATGTCGCCGACATCGTCCGAGCCGCCGCCCATCACGATCTCTTTCGGTCCATCAAGCCCTTTCGGCTTCGTCTTCAATCCTTCGACTTTCGCTTTGATCTCGGTCTGCAAGGCTTTCGCCAGTGTTTGATCGGCATCGCTCCACTGCGGCATCCCGACGGCCTCGATGTTTTTGCTCTGAACTTCGGCGACGACTTTGTTGAAATGGTTCGGCCACGCTGAACCGACCACGCGCCGGCTGACCGTCGTGTCGGTCATCATCGCGGCGGCCTGGGCCATCTTGTCGCCGAGTTCGTAAAGCGCCTTGATCTTCGGGTAATCGAGTTCGCGGAAGTAATACCAGACGCTCGCTTCAGACGGCACAACGTTCGGCTGGTCGCCGCCGTTCGGGATGACGTAATGCGAACGCTGCTGTAAACGCAGATGCTCACGGCGGTAATTCCAGCCGATGTTCATCAACTCAACGGCGTCGAGCGCGCTGCGGCCTGACCAGGGCGCTCCGGCGGCGTGCGCGGCCTTCCCGTGAAATGAATATTGCACCGAAACCAGTCCGCTGTTGCGCTCGGGCTGCCCCCAGTTCACCGCGAAATCGCTGTCAACGTGCGCGCCGAGCATGATGTCAACGTCTTTGAACAATCCTGCGCGAACGAAGAAGGCTTTAGTCGCCACCAGTTCTTCAGCCACGCCGGGATAAAGCCGGAGCGTGCCCGGCAGCTTGTATTTCTCCATCATCTGTTTGAGCACAATCCCGGCGGTGACGTTCACGGCCTGTCCGGAATTGTGGCCTTCGCCGTGACCGGGCGCGCCTTCGATCATCGGGTCGTGATAGGCGACGCCGGGTTTTTGCGATGCGCGCGGGATGCAGTCAATGTCGGTCATAAAACCGATGACAGGCTTGCCCGATCCGTAACTCGCCACCCACGCGGTCGGCATTCCAGCGACGCCGCGCTCCACCTTGAATCCGTTCTTTTCGAGAATGCCGGTGACGTACCTGCTGGTCTCGTATTCCTGAAAACCAAGCTCGGCGAAGCTGAAGATGCTGTCCACCATCTCCTGGGTCAACTTCTGCAGCTTGTCAACTTCGGCGACGGATTCGCGTTTCAAGTCGTCGAGCGTTTTTGATTCCTGCGTGCGCGCGGGCCTGACAACCACCAGCGCGAGCGAGAGAGCGAGAAAGCAGAGAGCTATCCTCTTCATAGTTAAGCCTCCGGTTTGAATGTTGGTTGTACTGAAGAAAGCGCGCACATAGTCGGCGCGCGCGCGGTTGCTGTCAAGATTTCCGCGCCGTTGTGACAGTCGAAAAAAGTGTCACAACGCAACTCGCGGCTTGCTCAGGGGCAGGGTTAGCCTTCGCCCGTCAACTTCCGGAACGCATCTGTTCAACAACTTCATCTTCTGAAAAGGAGTCAGTATGAAACCCCTTCGATACTTTGGTCTGACGCTGTTAGCCGTTCTTCCAGTCGTCGCTCAGGCGCAAGACAAACCACGCGTCTTCATCACCGAAAGCCAATCGTGGAGTTCGTCCGGCGATGGCGCCGGACTCCTTGTCGTTACTGGCGGCGTGATTGCAGCCGGCGGGCGACGAGGAAAAGGCGGCGCGCGACCGCAAACCGCCGAGATCATCAAGACCTTCAATGAAAGATGCGGGCGATGCGTGGTGACGATGAACAAGGAGAAGGCTGATTACGTGGTCATCCTCGATCACGAAGGCGGCAAAAGCTTCGTCCGGCACGACAACAAGTTCGCCTTGTTCAACAAAGATGGCGACGCTATCAAGAGCGGCTCGACTCGCAGCCTGGGCACGGCGGTCAAAGAAGCTTGCGACGCATTGACCAGTGATTGGAAGTCCCGCGACAACCAGGCGGATCAGCCGCAAGGAGAATTACCATGAAACTCTCAGGCGTCATCGCAAGTAATCGCATCGTGACAATCAGCCTGGCATTCGTCGCGCTGGCCGCGTTGGTCAATTCCGCTTCCGCGCAAAGTTCAGGCGAAGGTTTTTCTGCGCCTCCTCGAACAAGCCCAACGATACCGCCGGTCAGACCCCGCAGAAACATTTCACCCGGACAGAATGCGGGCAAGCGCGACGAATCCGACGATTCAATCAAGTTCGTGACTTACCGCCCGCTGCGCGAAACGCTCCTGCTGCTGGCGATCAAAGCGATAGCAAGCGCCGTCGCAAAAGATGAGAAGCCCGAAAGTCTTCAGAGCGATCAGCCGGCGCCAACTCCCAGGCCTGTCCTGAAACAGGCGACCGAGAGAGCGCAATATCGAAGCGCGAATGAAGTATTGCGTTCGGCGCGCACGCTGTTTGTGCGCTCGCGCTCCGGCTTTTTTGAAGGAGAAGTCTTCGAGCGCGAAATCCTGAAGCGTTGCGAGAAAGAGAAGCTGGAGTTGATCGTCACGCGCGACGAATCGGAGGCCGATCTGGTAATCGAGGTTTACCGGAAAAAGTTCAGCACCCGCTTCGTCTTCAGCGTGATCGAACCGGGCACGAAACGGGTCGTGACAAGCGACAAAGCGAGTTCGCTCGGCGGAGACATCGAACCAGACCTTGCGAATTTGTTGATCAAAAAATTCAAGGCCGCGCGCCACTAATCCCGTCTATTCAGACGGGGACAAGCCGCCGCATACGTTGTATTCTTACGCTCGCAATCAACTCCTGTGAGGCGAAGATTATGGCGAGCGATACGGCGAACACTACAGACCAACCCGGCGTCATCAGGGTGGCGATCATCGAAGACCAGCGCGACATCCGCGAGGGGCTGGCCTGGATCATCCGCGCCACCGAAGGGTTTCACTGCGCAGGCGCGTTTCGTTCGATGGAGGAGGCGCTGGAGAAGATCAGCTACGATATGCCCGACGTGGTTCTGACCGACATCGGATTGCCCGGAATGTCCGGCATCGAAGGCATACGCATTCTGAAGGATCGTTATCCGAAACTGCTGCTTCTGATGATCACCGTCTACGAAGACGACGAGATGATCTTCGACGCGCTGTGCGCAGGAGCCTGCGGCTATCTGCTCAAAAAGACTTCGCCCGCGCGGTTGATCGAAAGCCTGAGAGACGCGATGCAGGGCGGCGCGCCGATGTCGCCCGAAGTCGCCAGCCGCGTCATCAAACTCTTCCGCGACATCCGCCCGCCCGAACGCGCCGATTACAAACTGACGCCTCACGAAACGCGCCTGCTCAAACTGCTGGTTGACGGCCACAACTACAAAACCGCCGCGGCCGAGTTGAATGTGAGCGTGACGACCGTCGCCTTCCACATGCGCAACATCTACGACAAACTGCAAGTCCATTCAAAATCCGAAGCCGTGGCCAAAGCTTTGCGCAACCGCATCGTTTGAAACCGGCGCTTGCGCGTGTGAGGGCGTTTGGCTAGGCTGTGAACCCGTTCACCGCCACAATGGTTCACATCGAGGAAGGTTCATGCGCGCGGTTCATCCTAAAAAACTGAAGCGCCATCTACGCCTGGCGGCGTGGGCGATCCTGTCGCTGGTCTTTCCGATCATCGCCGCCGCCGAACAACTGCCGATCAGAAACTACACGATCGCCGACGGTCTGGCGCACGATCGCGTGCGAGACATCATCCGCGACTCGCGCGGTTTTCTGTGGTTCCTCACCGTCGAGGGGTTGAGCCGCTTCGACGGGTATCACTTCGTCAACTACGGATTGGGGCATGGGCTGCCCGGCGGCTCCATCTTCGATTTGCTCGAAATGCGGAGCGGCGAATACTGGGTGGCGACCGACAACGGCGTGGCGCGCTTCAATCCGTCGTCAGCCGGCGGGCGATTCACGGCCTACGCCGTCGGGGCCGACGCCCAGACCAACACCGTTTTTGCTTTGCACGAAGATCACGCTGGCCAGGTTTGGGTCGGTACCAGAGATGGGCTGTTTCGTCTGGAGGAGAATGCCGGGCGAGTGGACTTTCGCCGCATGGAACAAGGCCTGCTCGCGCAACCAAGCTGCGCCATTCTGAAATTCGCCGAAGATGCTGAAGGCGCGTTGTGGATCAGCTCGAATCTGGGTTTGATCCGGCGTCTACCCGATGGGCGGACCATCGAATACACGTTACGAGGATTGCCGGGCATCAGTGGGGGGAATCTCAAATCGTTACAAGCGGATCGCGAAGGTAAGCTCTGGATGGCCCTTGGCGAGGGGTTGCTGGTATTCAATCCCGATCCTGCGGCGAGCGCCCGGACTGGCGGAGCCTTTCCCTGGCGGACGCTCACGCGCATCCAAACCGGCGTGCCCTCGCTGAAAGGACGGTTGGATTTTTCACTCGCTCCCGGCGAGGCGCGACTTTACGCAGGCGTAGCTTGGAGATTGCACGACACCGGGCATGTCTTGCGCCAGACAGCCGACGGGCGTATGTGGATCGCCACTCAAACCGGCCTGTTTGAATTCGACGGCGCGGCCTACACTCATCACACCAGAGCGCACGGGCTGAGTGATGACCTGCTGGTCGCCGTCGCCGAAGACCGCGACGGCAATCTCTGGGTCGGCAGCTTCAGCCACGGCGCCATGAAGATCGTTCGGCGAGGATTCATCAGCTTCACCGGCGCCGATGGCCTCGGCCACGCTCGCATTGTGGGCATCTCTGAAGACCCTGCTGGCGCCGTTCTCGTGAAGAGCGGGCCCTGGTTCATCAGCCGTTTTGATGGCCAACGGTTCACAGCCATACAGCCCAACCTCCCGTCGCCGTTGCGGCCTGACGGCTGGAACTTCACGCAAATCTGCTTGCGCGATCATGCCGGGGAATGGTGGGTTCCCACCGAGAGAGGTCTCTATCGTTTTCCCAAAGTTGACCGGATTGAAGAACTCGCTCGCGCGCGTCCCAAAGCCGTTTACACCACGCGCGATGGATTGCCGAACAATTTCGTCGGTTATATGTTCGAGGACGCGCGGGGCGACATCTGGATGGGTACCGGCGGGCCGGCGCGGATGACCAGGTGGGAGCGCGCAACCGGCGCTTTTCGTGATTACTCCGACGCTCAGGGAGCGCCGCTGCCCTCCGCCCCTCACGCGTTCTGTCAGGACGCGGACGGAAATCTCTGGATCGGATTCTCTGATCGCCTGGCGCGTTACCGGGATGGCTACTTCAGATTTTGGACGGCGGCCAATGGCTTTCCGACAGGCGCAATCCGAAAACTTTACCTGGATCGCGAGCGCCGCCTCTGGGTTGCGACCAGCCTGAGCGGTCTGATCCGCATTGACGACCCGCAGGCCGAAGAGCCGCGCTTCAAGACTTACACCATCGCCGATGGCCTGGCCAGCAACAATGTGCGCTGTATCGCTGAAGACGCCTGGGGACGCATCTACGTCGGGTTGGGACGTGGCGTAGATCGGCTCGATCCGCAGACCAGGCTCGTCAAGCATTACACCACGGCCGATGGACTCGCCAACAGCTTTGTCAACGAAGCTTTCCGCGACAGCCGCGGCCATCTGTGGTTCGGCATGCTGCAAGGATTATCGCGCCTGATTCCCGAGCCGGATCGTCCAGCCGATCCGCCGCCGATCTGGATCAACGGGCTGCGCATCGCAGGCGACGCTCACCCGATCTCCGAGTTTGGCGTAACCGAGCTATCGCTTCCTGCGCTCAGCGCCAGCCAGAATCGAATCCAGATTGATTTCTACGGCCTGAGCTTTTCGTCGGGCGGGGCGCTGCGCTATCAACACAAACTGGAAGGCGTGGATCAAGACTGGAGCGCGCCAGGCGATCAACGCGCCTTCGACGCCAGTCTGGCTCCGGGGCGATATCGCTTCCTGGTTCGCGCTATCAACGCTGACGGCCTGGCCAGCGCGACGCCGGCCTCCGTCTCGTTCACGATCCTGCCGCCGCTGTGGAAGCGATGGTGGTTCATCGCGCTGCTCGGGCTGATCTCAGCCGCCGCCGTCTACGCCCTTGAGCGCTTTCGCGTCGCGCGATTGCTGGAACTCGAACGGGTGCGGATGCGCATCGCGACCGATCTGCACGACGACATCGGCGCGGGATTGTCGCGCATCGCGATCCTGTCGGAAGTCGCGCACGGGCGTCTGGGCACCGGCGACCTGCGTGGCCGCGATCACATGACGACCATCGCCTCGGCTTCGCGCGAACTGCTCGATTCGATGAGCGACATCGTCTGGGCCATCAATCCGCAGAAAGAACATCTGAAGGATTTGATCCAGCGCATGCGCCGTTTCGCCAGCGACCTGCTCACAGGACGAAACATCGCTTTCCACTTCAAGGCGCCGGAGGGCGAGCAAGACCTCAAGCTGAGCGCGGACACGCGGCGCGAGGTCTTCCTGATCTTCAAAGAGAGCGTCAACAATCTGGCGCGACATTCGGGCGCGACCGAAGCCGAGATCGAACTGCGGATTGACCGCCGCTGGCTGACGCTTGAAATCAGGGACAACGGGCGCGGCTTCGACGCCGGCGCGCTCGTCAAAAACGATGGGGTCGCAGCGTCAGGCGATGGCAACGGCTTGATGAGCATGCGCGAGCGCGCGCGACGATTGGGCGGCGAACTACAAATCACCTCCAACTCTGGTCAGGGCGCGACCATCAGCCTGCGCGCGCCGATCCACCGCCACTGGTGGGAAGAAAAACAACCTGTCGAAGACCCTCGGCGACGCAAGGAAAATCAATAAGCGAGCGGCCAATTCCCGTCTGTATGAACGGTATCGGCGCCACTTCGGCCAGTCTCAAACAATGATCGGAACTTCCATCGTCCGGGCAAAACCAAAATCATCGCTCTATCTCTAAGCCTGTCCTGTCTTTGACTCTTATTCTCTCGATCTCTTGAGCATTCCACCTACCTATCACACTGACGGGGACGCCATCGCCGAGATGCGAGATTATCCTCGCGTCAGATCAACGAAGCGAAACGAACAGAGGCGAGCGCCTCGGAACGTTGATCGGGACAAAAAACCGGCGGCTGCTCAAGAACACCGGGCAGCCGTCGCAATGGAGAAGATAAGAGGAGAAAACATGAAAAACAGATTCTTTTTGGCTATTTCAGCGATCATGGTGGCTGGAGCGTTGTTGCTGTCGGTCACGGCTCAAGACAATCGCAAGCTCAATCCGCGTCAGGATTTCGAGGCCAACCCTTCGCTCGATCCCAAGATCTCCGTCGGCGCCGTTGTCTATCTTCAGTGCAGGGTCGGCACGCCGGTCGAGTTCCCCAAGATCATCATCACCAACAACACCAACCAGACCGTGCCGGCTGGCAAGAAGGTTTACTGGCAGGCGAATCAGTATATGAAAGGCAATATCGTCCTGTCAGCGCCGCTCGCGCCCGGCCAGAGCGTCTACACCCCCTCTGTTGAGGCGAAAGGAAGCAGCTACGCCCCGAAGGCATGGTTCCTCAAATAAAGAATGCGAGGAAGTCATAGAGCGTCCGAAAGTGGCGCGATGACAATAATCGAATCGCTCAAAAAGACAGCGGCTGCTCACTAGCGGAGCAGCCGCTGTCAACAACAAAAAGCAGTTCTGGAGAATGAGGACTATCACGAACAGAGGGCGCTTCAAAATCGAAGGCGAAGCCCCGGATTCAAAAGGAGAAAAAAGATGAAGTATCCGAATCTTTACAATCAACTCAGCGGCAAGCGCGCCGGGATTGTTTTCGCGCTCGTCTTTGTAGGCGCCCTCCTGCTGGGCTGGCAATGCCGCGCGCAAGCTCGGGTTTTGACACCTGGCTGCCCGGCGATCACCTTCACTTTCAACATGCTCCCCATCCACACGGTGGGCGCGCCGGTCAACGTGAACTTCTCCGCGCAAGGCGGCGTTGCGCCCTACAAATACAAGTTGACGGGCGGAGCGTTGCCTAACAACCTGCAACTCGCGCTTAACGGAGCGCTGACGGGAACGCCGACGCAAATCGGCGATTTCTACTTCACCGTCACAGCCTATGACGCGAAGGGTTGCAACGGTTCGCAGAAGTACAAGTTGACCATCAAAGGCTGCCCGGCTGTTACGATTCAACCAGGGTTGCTGCCGTCAACTCAGGTCAACACGCCGTACAACGCGACGCTCACGGCTTCGGGCCACGTGGCGCCTTACACGTTTCTTTTAACGGCGGGTGCATTGCCGGCGGGGATGAACTTGTCGTCATCCGGCGTGTTGTCGGGGCCGCCGACACAGGCGGGGCAGTTCAACTTCTCGGTGACGGCGATCAGCGCCACAGGCTGCAAGGGAACGCGCAGTTACTCAATCCGGATCACTGGCATACTGACGCCGCAACCGTCCAAGCTGTAACGAGCGATTTCCGACGGACGGCGATTCAGATATCGAAGGACATCATCGCGTTGAAGAGCGAATGATGGATAAACGCGGGAGAAGGAGGGAGGAGGCGCCTGTCAGCCTCCCTCAGTGGCGATAACAAAAAAGCCGAGGCGAAAAATGCGATTGATGAAATTCTGCGCGCTGTTCGTCATTTTCCTCGCCGGATCGCAATCCGGCGCTTACACGAGCGCCAATGCCGACACGGAATCACTCGTGATAACCGCCGCTTTTGACGGGCAGACGCTGTCGCCTCAATCGCAACTCGAATTGCGGTTAAATCGTCCCGCGCAACCGTCCGAAGGCGCGCTGGCCGTCTTCGTCGGATCAACCGATGTGACCGGTTTGCTTGAGACCACTTCAACCAGATTGCGTTACCGCCCCTGGCCAAACCCGCTTCCCGCAGGAGAAACAAAAGTAACGGTCTACCTGATCACTCCGAACCGCGAATGGAAGCAGATCGCGCAGTTCACATTGCGCGTGATCGGCGAAACGGCAACCGCGCAAGCTCAACCGCCGGATCAGACTCAAACACCGGTTGGGACACCATCCGAGACGACGCCGCAAGCCGCGCCCGCGCAATCGGGTTTCGCAATCATCCCTTCGCTGGCGATTGCGGCGAAGTCCCAGCCCGGATCGTGGTATGCGCCAGCGACGGCGCGCCCGGCGCGCACGACGTTTACCGACTACACGCTGCAAGGCAGTTTGAAAACCAGCATTGAACGCAAGGCCTTCGGCATGCAAAGCCAGTTCGACGTGGTCGGATCGAGCTATCGTCCTGAAGCTTTGAGATACGGCATCCTGGGCGACAAGGCGCCGAGGATTGATCTGTCGAGTTACCTGATGCAGTTCAAGCTCGGCTCGACCAGCTTCAACGCCGGTCACATCAACTACGGATCGTACCGTCATTTGATCAACGGCTTCGCCAGCCGCGGTCTGTCGCTGTCGCGACCGCTTGGCAAGCGCGCCGAAGTTTCGGTCGCCGCGATGAACGGCACGAACATCGTCGGCTGGGGCAACTTCTTCGGCCTCGACAAACGCGACCATCAGGTGGTCAGCGGCAAGATCGGCTACGAAGTATTCGAGAATCGTCCCGGCGGATTGCGGATCGAGGCTTTCGGCTTGAGCGGTTCGCTGCTGCCTCTGACCGGCTTCAACCAGAATCAGATCAACGACGCCGAGAAGAGCCGTGGCGCGGGCTTCCGCGTGATGGCGACCGACAAGGCGCAGCGGCTGCAACTCGACGCCGGGTTCACGCACAGCCGCTCGTTCAATCCGCACGACCCGCTGCTCGATCCGACTCAAAGCGCGATTGGCGTCCGGCCCGCGACCAGCGATGCGCGCTATTTCGACATCAACTACAAATTGATTCAGGACGCGGCGTTGACCGAGAACACCAGGGCGAACTTGCAGGTGACTTTTCAGCACGAACGCGTTGACCCGCTTTATCGCAGCGTCGCCGCCGACACGCAGAGCAACAAGGCGCTCAATCAGGTCGGCCTCGTGGCGAATGTCGGCGCCGTCACCGCGACTTATTCGCACGCGCGATTCAACGACAATCTGGACGACATCCCCGCGTTACTCAAAACGTTGACGCGGCGTCACAGCTTCACGATCAGCGCGCCACTGGCTTCACTGTTCGGTCCCATTGCCGCTGGTCAATCGTCGCCGCAACCGTCAATGTGGCTGCCGCAGCTTTCGTTCACTTACGACCGGACGCATCAATTCGCCGCCGGAATTCCGATCAATTCGGATTTCAAGGAGCCGCAGCTTCCAAATCAACTCGGCGTCAACTACCTGCTGATGGCCGAATGGCAAAGCCAGCGATTCCGTTACAGCTATCGTTTGAACTATTCGACGCAGGCGAATATCGGCGCGAACCGCCAGGACACGAAGCTCAACAACCTGGTCAACGGCCTGACCGTCGGCTTCAATCCGCACACGGCCTTCGACATCAATTTCGACCTGAGCGTCGAAAACGTTTTGAACGAAGACAACAACGGAAACAAAGACAGTCGCCGCGACGACCGCACGCTGCGCTTCGGGTTCTTCGCCAACTGGCGACCGACCGGGCGAATGACGTTGACGGCCAATTTCTCGAACACCGGAATGCGTTCGTTCGGCGACCTGTCGCTGGCGAGTTCGAGCCGCAACATGCAATTCGACGCGCAATGGTCGTGGCGTTTTCTGGGCAAGAAGAACGCCGAACAGGAGCAGGCCGTAAGGTTCCTGGGCAAGCTGCAAGGCCAGTGGTATGTCAGGTACTCGCATCGTTACGCGCGTTCACGAAACGAGTTGCAGAAGCTTTACGGTTTCAATCGCGGCAATACGCTCAACACGGGATTGAGCTTCACTTTCTTTTAGCGAGCCGCGCGATGTCTTCCCTTTGTAGTAACGAATTTATTCGTTACGTCACGTAACGAATAAATTCGTTACTACAAACTTTCGGTTCGCTCACTTTTCGCGAGGTTCTTGAGAATCTGGCATTGAATAGAATACGGATTGAACTGATGCGACTGATTGGAACAGATCAAATCCGTCGCAATCAGTCGCATCAGTTCAATCCGTGTTCCATCTGATCAGCCAAAATAGAATACTGATCGAACGGATGCGACGGATTGAGGCTGATCTGATCCGTTTCGATCTGTAGCATCAGTTCAATCAGTATTCTATTCGGCCTCCGATTTTCAAAAACTCCTCGAAAAGTGAGCGAACCGAGAGTACAAAGTTTTGTTCCGAGGGAAACAATGAACAGATTATTGACGATCACCCTGTTGTCAGCCGTTTGCGCCGCGTCAGCGTTCGCGCAGAGGAACGAAGGCGCCGTCAAAGTCAGTCCGAGCGGAGTCAACATCAACGCGAACGGCGCAACTACGGTATTTTTGACCTTCGGCGGGCTGAGCAATTACCGGCCGGCCGAGGCGACGTGGTGCGGCGAGTTGACGCCAGCCTCGCCCGACATCGGATTCAAATGCGACCCGGCGACGATCTACGGCTCACTGCCTGATCGCTACAATCAGTCCGCATCGAGCGGGCGTCAGGCGCTGACGGACATTATGTCCATTCCGCCTTCGGTCGCGCGGCGCGCCTATCAGGACGCGGTTGACGGCGCGAAGTCGTTGTTCTTCTACGTTCGCCATTTCGTGAATTTGAGGGGCGGGCCGGATGAATACGTCTTCGTGACGTGCCGAATGGCTGGCGGCGGCGTGAGCGTCCCGCTGGCGTTGACCAACGTGAAGCTGATGTTCGGCGACGATCTGCCGCTGACGGTGATAAAACC
>JAJVID010000188.1 GCA_022072205.1 Acidobacteriota bacterium | reverse complement strand
CTAACTACCAGCGGGCGCCATTTGCGCTCAAACGTCTTAAAACATTTGGGCGCAAAGACACTGATGAGTTCTTCCAAAACGGTCTAAGAGGGGTCGGGGTCTTTAGGCCAAAACGCGCCTTGTGGCCGAATGAAGCCCGCCGGCCACACACATCAACGCGTTTACGAACAAGCTCGACAAGCGGTCGCTTGCCGTTTCCCACGAAACTGCCGGCAATGGCGCCGGCGGCGAATCGAATACTTGAGTAACTGCTCAGACGCGAAAGGGCATTTGAATGGTGGGACAAGATGGCATCTTGCCCCACCGCGCGTCTTCAGCAATTTCTCGCTTCTTGTCTCATTACATCGCTGACCTCATAAAGGCTTCGCGGCCTGTTCAGCCGCCCGGTCAGACTTGCTACGATAGTCAATAATTCCGCAGGCTCGACCGGTTTCGTGACATGCATCTGGAAACCGGCGGCGAGCGAGCGCAGGCGGTCTTCAGCCCGCGCGTAAGCGGTCAGCGCAATGGCCGGTATACGCCTGCCGCGTTGCAATTCGACCTCGCGCAACTTGCGGATCAGTTGATAGCCGTCGGCCTCCGGCATCTCTATATCGGAAATCAGCAATTCAGGTTGCCATTCTTCGGGGCGCTCGAAGACGGTCAGCGCCTGATCGGTTGAGGCGGCGGTCTCGACGATGGCGCCGCACTGGGTGAGTATCGTCCTGATCAAATCGCGCGCGTCCGAATCGTCATCAACCGCCAGCACGCGCAACCCATCGAGCTTCGGCGCTTGATCCACAGTCTCCGGGTTGAAGCCGGTTTTTCCCCCAACGTTTCCTGTTCCGGCAACCCCACGAGTCTCGGCGCCTCCGGCGGCCACGCCTATGGAATGAATGCGGGCGTTATCCTTGATCTGGTTACGCTGGTTCTCGGTCAACTGATTCTGCGCGATCAGCGGCAACCTGACGATGAAACTCGCGCCTTGATCAAGCCCCCGGCTTTCGGCGCGCACGCTGCCGCCGTGCATCTCCACCAGGTGGCGAACAATCGCCAATCCAAGCCCCAGCCCTCCCTGCCGTCTGGTGCTGGAACTGTCACCCTGGCGGAACCGGTCGAAAACGAATGGCAGAAAGTCCGGGTCAATCCCGACGCCTGTGTCGCTCACGATGATTTCAACATTAGCGCCCGCGCGCTCCAATCTCACCTGCACACATCCCTGCTTGGGAGTGAACTTGATCGCGTTTGAAACCAGGTTCCACACGATCTGGCGCAGCCGGTCGGAATCACCCGAAATCGGCCCCGCTTCATCGTCCAGAACAAGCTCGATGTTGATTTCCTTCGCGTCAGCGCCGGGACGCAACGCCTCGACCGCCGATTCGATCACTCTCGCCGGTTCGATGGGCCGCACGTTCAGGCGCAGTTTGCCTGTGATGATGCGCGAAACGTCGAGCAGGTCGCTGATGATCCGGTTCTGCGAACGCGTGCTGCGCTCGATGGTTTCCAGCGCCCGCGCCGCTTCGTCCGGTTTCAGTCTGCCGTCGCGCAACAACTTCACCCAGCCCTGAATCGCGTTGAGCGGCGCGCGCAACTCGTGGGAAACTGTCGCCAGGAATTCATCCTTCAGCCGGTTGGCGTCTTCGGCCTGCCCGCGCGCAGCCTGCGCCCGCGAGAGCAACTCATTGCGCTCACTTTCAAGTTGTCTGGCCTCGGTGATGTCGCGCGAGATCGCCATCAGGCATTCGGGCTTGCCGCGCCTGTTGAGCGCTGGCGAAACAATCACGTCCCACCATTTCAACTCCCCTTTAGTCGTTTTGCAGGAGCCGATGAAATGGCCCACGCCGCCCGCTTTGGCCGTCTCAATTGCGTCACGCGCGGCTGCGCGCCCGGCGCCTTCCATCAGATCGGCCCAGACCGCGCCTGAGTAATGGGAGAAATCATCAATTCCCATGATTTTCATTCCGGTCTTGTTCATCGAAATCAGCCGCCCATCCAGGTCCAGCGTCTTGATGCAATCGGCGCTGCTTTCCAGGATGCCGCGATTGAACTCTTCGCTCAAACGCAGCAGTTCCTCGGCTTCCTTGCGCTCGTGAATGTCAACGCAGGAGCCGATATAACCGGCGAACTCCCGGTTGGCGCCGTTGGAATTGAAGAACGGCGCGCCGTAATTGAGGATCCAGCGGTACTGGCCGTCGCTCCGCCGCAGCCGGTATTCCATCCTGAATTCGCGGCGGGCGTTGAACGCCTCAACGTAAGTCTCAAGGCAGTGCTCGAAATCTTCCGGATGAATGCCTTCGGCCCATCCGTTCTCCAACTCCTGCTCCATCTTCCGGCCCGTGTAATCCAGCCAGCGTTTGTTGAAAAAGTTGAAGACCTTGTCCGCGCCCGACATCCAGATCATGACCGGAGCGGTGTCAGCGATCATCTGGTATTGGCCGGCCTGGGCCTCGCTTTCGCGCAACAGCGCCCACGCCCGCCTTTCGCTTTCGAGCAACGACTCTTCAACCTGTTTGCTCCGCGTGATGTCCCTGATGAAACCGCGCGTGTGGACGAAGCCGCCGTCTTTCCACAAAACATTCGAGTTGATCAGCGCGTGGCGGATCGAACCGTCCCTGGCCCGCAGCCCGACTTCGTAATTGTCCAGTTCTTCGCCCTGCCAGAGCCGGCGCCACATTTCCTCGACGGCCCGCCTGTCAATGTGAAACTCCGAAATGTGATGGCCGACATATTCGTCACGCGTGTAACCGAGCAGATTAAGCTCAGCCTTGTTGGCCCACACGATAGTTCCGTCAGGGCCGACGCTGTGAGCGCCGACGGGCGCGTTCTCCATGAAATCAAACAGTTCATCGTGACGCTGCGTCAGTTCCGCTTCGACGCGTTCGCGTTCGATCATCTCGGCCCACAAATCCTGATTGGCGCGCTGAATCTCGGCGGACTGCTCGCCCACGCGTTTTTGCAAATCCGAATAGGCGTTGTAAAGCGAGGTTTCGGCCAGCGCGCGTTCAGTGTCGACATTGTGCAGCGAAATGGCGCAACGCCAGATCAGGATCAGAAAGAACAGAATGTTCGTCACCGCCAGCAACCACATGCCGGACGAGCTATCGAAATAACGCGCCCGCTCGCCGTAAAGCCTCAGCCAATTGAGCGCCGCCGGAACCACAATCGCCGCCGGCGCCAGACGCCGCGCCAGATACCCGCCTGCGCTATCGCTGGTCAGCAATGACACCACGCCGCTCCTGGGACGCGCGCAAACGACTCCGATTGAGAGCGCGATGAAAATGACCGCCATGAGCGCAGTCATCTCAGGCCAGCCCCAGGCGGCGAAAAACCAATGATGCAACAGCGAAGTCTGATAAGCGTGCCCCAGCGCCACAACCAGCGACAGCAGGAAAGCGATCAGCGCCAGATATTGGGCCGGTCTGGCTCCGCGTCTGGTTTCAACGTCGAGCGTCGCCAGCGCAATCCCATTGAGCAGGAAAGCGCACGCCGCGCTTGGCGCCATTTGCGCCGAGACACCTTCAGGCGCGCTCAAATTTCCAATCGCGACGCCCAACTGAGCGAGCCATCCGCCAACTCCCGCATCCCAGCCGGCCGCGTATCCGATGAGCACGGCGACGGAGATCGCCGCCGCGACCGAGGCGCAAAACTGGGCGCCGCGACGGGCGAAATTCCGGGCGAAACTCTTCACGCGCGTCCCTTCCGATTCGGTTTTATCCGAAGCCGCATTCCACGACTGCTCCGAACCGTCATCTGAAATTTTGACCAGAGATGCGCGCATCAGAGCCGCTTCCACCAGAAACTTTTCAGTTGGCAGAAACTTCTCAGCCGGCGATTTCGCGGGCGCCCCTTTCCCGGCGGATTCACGCAAAACCCAGAGCGAGATTCCGCACAGGATGAAGCAAAGCGCCGCGTCAGGCGTTATCCCCAATGTTGCGCCGAACCGATTTGAATTTGAAACCTGCAGACCAAAAACGCCACCGCCGAATATCCAGTTCGCCATCGCCAGACAAGCCATGACGATGACAACGGCGCCCGTCACCAGCGTAAACAGCCCCAACACGTAGATCAGACTGAAACGATATTGTGCGCTCATACTCGTATGACGTAACCGGGCGACCATAGGCGTGGTCGCAAAATCCCTTTGTGAGGGGGCTTCAATGCAGGGCTGAAATCTGATCGAACACTACCTGATACAGACGACCTGGGGGGTCATCTGTTGTTTCTTCTTCAGTAAATCCGCCGCAGCGGCGTGACGACTTATCCGAACGGGAGAGGCGGGAGAGCTAAACAGAATGCCGGAGAAGCCTGCCCTGCAGATCGAAGATGATTTAGTCCGGCTTGCGGTCATGGGCAATGGGGCCTGGAATCGCTCTCGATGGCCGCCGGTTAAAGGAGAACGGAAAAATCGGCGGACGCCTAACAATCCATCTATATCCCCATTGGCTCTTCGCCAACAATGAGCGCGGACTTCTCCAGCATATGAACAGGCGCCCGAAGCGCCGTAGATGGACTCAAGAGCGGCCAACGCCGGTCTGGCGAAAAACCCAGACAATGAAGCCGGGCGGGACACATAATTATTCGCAGTTCCGCCGCCGCTGGCCGCTCATCTCGATCTTCCTCAACGGAAGAATTCGGAAGCGATCTCCGAAAGCGCGTTCATCACGGGCGGGACGATCCGCCGTGTGCGGCTCCGTGTCGCAAAGCTGCCGGCCACTAACATTCCGACGCCGACCCCCACGCCGAAGGCGATGAGTGTGGATTTTCCGGGATGCTCGCGGCTGTAGTCCATCGCTTGTTCCCAGGTTTCGTTCAGGCTCTGACTCGCGCGACCATAAGCCTCGTTCATGCCATGTCTCGCCTGTCCCATCATTTCACCGGCGCTGCGTCCCATCGAAGAGGCTCCTGAGGCGCCATATTCATAACTGGATGACGAGCTTTCGCGGCCTTGTCGAGTGGCGCCGCTCATTTGTCCCGCCGAATACCCTGCTGTCCCGCCTCCTGCGGCCGAACCGGGATTCGACCCTGTCGTTCTACCTGCTTCCTGTGTGCTTTTTGTCGGTTCTGGCATTACCCCTCCCTGTCGAATCTATGAAGATCGCTGGTTGCCTCGGTAGAGTGGTTTCCTCGGCAATGAATTTGATAGATGAATAAAAACGCTGTTAGTGTCGGCACTACGGCTTGCGCTGCCGTCTTGCAATCCCGTCTTGCGATCCCGTCTTGCCATCAATGATGCGGTTCCGAACCGCTTTTTTTACTGCTTTTCACGCCGGGCCAATCATCCGTTTCCGATTCGGGATATTCAGCCTCTCCCATTGGATACGCTCCGGCATATCCCGCCACATATTCATGGTACTGCTCGTAATCGCCGGCAAACCTGTTCCTTAGATAATCTGTCACGGCCTTGGTAATCATGCCTGTGGCCGCCGCTTTCACCGTTCGACTGAGGCCAAAACCTGACTTGTGCGGCGCAATTTCATCAAGTCCATGCCGGAACCGATCCGTCAGATCCTCGAAGCTATCTGCGAAGGCTTGCCTCATTCGCTCTCCCGGCGTCGAACGACGCCTGAGCATTCTGGAAGCAAGCAAACCCAAGCCTGCGGCGGCGCCCAACGCCACCAGTGGATAATCCGAGACATAGGCGCGCCAATCAAAAGTCCGCTGAAAACGATCGCTCAACCTGTCTACCGTTTCCGAGATGTGTTCGCGCCGCGCCGCAATATCCTGACGAATCTCGTCCGCGCTGCGTTCGGCGCCGGAGCTTTGTACTTGTCCCTGATTAGCTGAAGTCAGGTTATCTCTTTCAGCCATTCCTTGTTCTCCTCCAGAGTCTCAATCGTCTGTTCCGGTCTGAGGTTTGTTCGTTTGAACCTGCTGATGCCTATCAAAAGAATGACCCCGGCAGCGATCCCCAGGATCACACCTACGATGAGAGCAGACTGCCAGGGTCCCACGTATTCAGCCAGCGCAATGATGATTGCGGCGCATATCGCCAGCGCTGCGATCAGGCCAAGAAAAGCCCCGATCCCAACGGCCAGCGAGGCTGACTGAACCGTTTTCAGTTTTTGCTGCAACTCCTGCCGGGCAAGGCTCACTTCATCACGCACCAGACTGGCCGATTGACTGGCCAGTTCGCCGATCAACTCTCCAAGTGATTCGCGCCTTGCCCCCATTTGTGTCCAGCCTTCCATTTGCCAATAAGATGGCTCTTGAACAGCCATGACACTCACCTCCTGCGCAGCAAACCACCGAGCGCCAATCCGACCACGCCCGCAATCAACAGGCTACGGCCAGGATTGCGGCGCACCTGATTCTCAAGGTCGGATTTCAGGCGCTGCGGCTCCATCTCACTCACATAGCCAGCCGAGCGTTCCAGCCAGCCGGCAGCTCGATGCCCGAAGGTCGAGATTTCAGTCTGCCGACCAGATCTATCAGCCTTCTGATGAAGCGTCTCTGCCGCCGCCTGTAACTTGTCTGCGACTGTTGCTCTGATTTGTTTAAAAGTCGAATCACTTTGCCCTCCCCTGTATGCTTGCGGATGTTCCTGATCCCAGCTTTTTTCGCGCTCATCCCTTTGCTCGCCTTCAAATCCGCTTTCGTGTCCCATTCGATTCATCTTACTTCCATCTCCTTTGGATAAGCCTTGTCAGTATGCGTTTTCTATTGAAACTGTGTTGAAATCCAGAAGGCTGCCAGGACCGACTTTCCGCCTCACAACTGATTTCTACCCGCCTCGGACAGCCTCCCCGATTCAGCAGAGAGAGGAATCACTCGTAGTGGAATGTCCTTCTCGAATTACTACCCTCCTCCGTCCCTTTCGGCATGCTTCACCTTACGCCTTAACCTATTTCTTGTTTATAGCAAGGCTCAGGCCATACCAGCCTTGTTTTCCGATTGCGCCGCAACAAACACCCCGCAACTGTTACACCGTGCGACCATACACATCAGCGCCCATGCAATCCTTATATCTCCACCATAACTTGAATAAGAGCAGTCAGTTCAATAATGGAACCTTCCTCAAATGGCCCGAAGCAACCGATCAAGGCCACTTCATTTTCCATTGTCCTTCGCGCTTGTTTGCTCCTGCCTGCGATCATCCGGCGGTGTATTGCGCGAAGACAGGCGCCTCTGCGCGATACACACTGGCTACAAACAGTACAGACAAATGCGCTTTACGCCATTAAATACGAGTATTTTCGATTCATGCGCCACAGACGCGGCCAACAGAAATTCGGCCTGCGAAGGCCGACTGTTGATGCTCCCAAACGGCGAGTTTGATTGAATTCACAAGGCACGATTATTGCCGTTAGCCCGCATTGTCAGATAAGAAAGAGTCAGGGTAACTGCTCAGCCTTTCTTCGTCCCAGCGGGACAGTCTGATTTTAGGCAGGTCGTTTACGGCCTGCAGGCAAAGGCAAACGATTTTCACGTCGCGTAGCGGCGGTTGAATCAGGGAAAACGCAATAGTTCAAACAAAAAGATCGTGTTGAAATTTAGCGCAGGTAAAGAAGGCGACATGCTGTGGACAATCGTGGGGACGCTTTTGACTCTGTGGATTTACGGACTGATCAGCGGCCTGGCCGGAAATCTGATCCACCTGCTGCTGGTCCTTGCTGTGGCGGTGTTGGTGTTTTACGTCGTCACCTCTTGAGTCTGCTTGGGCGCCGACGAAACGAATCACGCTGGCCATCAAGTATCCCGATGGTGAAAGCTCCATAGTGGACATGGCTGGTACAGGCCTGCATTCAACTGTGACAGGCCGTGTGGAAGTGATGCGGATGGCTGAGACAGCCCGCGCAAAAGCCATCGAGCGGGCGCAGCCGATGAGAGCCGAATCCAAACGCCGGGTGACAAGCCGCCATTCACTCGAGTTGTCGGATGCGCTCTTCGATTTCGGAGCGGCCACGCTCAAAACAGGGCGAAGGTGAAATTGAGCAGGCTGGCCGGTCTTCCGCCGGGTAACTCTGGCGAGAGCCGGATCGAATTCGAAGAGCGCGCCGACTCCTTATTCAAGCAAGGCGCATATGACCAGAACCGAAAAGCCATTCCGCATCGAACGTGACCCGCTGGGCGAAACGCGTGTGCCCGCCGACGCGCTTTACGGCGTGCAGACGAAACGCGCGCTCGACAACTTCCGGATCAGCCGCCTGCGCGCGAACCCGGCTCTGATCACGGCCTTTGCCGAAATCAAGAAGGCCGCCGCCCAGGCCAACATGGAAAACGGCGTGATCGAGCGCGCGATCGGCGAAGCCATCGTCCACGCCGCCGATGAATTGATCTCCGGGAGCTTCGACGATCAGTTCAATCTCGATGTCTTTCAGGCAGGCGCGGGAACTTCGTACAACATGAACGTCAATGAAGTGTTGGCCAACCGCGCGCTGGAACTGCTCGGCTCGCTGCGCGGCGATTATTCGCGCGTGCATCCGAACGACCACGTCAACAAATCGCAATCAACCAACGACACTATGCCGACGGCCATGCGCATCGCCTGTTTGCGGCTGCTCGGCCAACTCATTCCCGTTCTGGATCAGCTTGCGCGCTCGATGCGTGAAAAGGCCGGCGAGTTCCGGGATGTGGAAAAATCCGGACGCACGCATCTGCACGACGCCACGCCGATGACGCTGGGCGACGAATTCGACGGATACGCGGGCAACATCGAACGCGCGACAGACCGGTTGCGGATGGCGGGCGCGCCGCTGCTCGAAATCCCGCTGGGCGGCACTGCCATCGGAACCGGCGTCAACACGCATGCCGATTACGCGTGGCTGGTCGTCGAACGCCTGGCCGAGATCACTGAATTGCCGCTCGTCGAAGCGCCCAATCGCTTTCAGTCAATGCAAAGCCTGGGCGATTTCGTCGCGCTGTCGGGCGCGCTGCGCGGACTGGCTGTGGAGATTGGCAAGATCGCAAACGATCTGCGGCTGCTCAATTCAGGCCCGCGAACGGGGCTGGCCGAAATCGAATTGCCGGCGATGCAGCCCGGCTCTTCAATCATGCCCGGCAAGATCAACCCGGCAATCCCGGAGATGATCAACATGGTTTGTTTCCACGTCATCGGCCACGACGTGGCGGTCACGATGTGCGGCGAGGCGGGTCAGTTGGAATTGAACGTGATGATGCCTTACGTCGCCTACGCGCTGATGGAATCGCTGGAAATCATGACTCACGCGGCGAAAACCTTCGACAAAAAATGCGTGCGCGGCATCGCCGCCAACCGCGAGCGTTGCCGCTGGTACGCTGAAAACACCGTCGGTCTGGCCACGCTGCTCAACGAAGAGCTTGGTTTTATGGGGGCTGCGGAACTGGCCAACCGCGCGATTGATTCCGGCAAGAACATTCAGGAATTGCTAGAAGAGGAAACCGGCAAAGGCCGCAAGACCAAAGCGAAGAGGACGTAATCATATTTCATATTTCATATTTCATCTGAAATATGATCTTGAGACTCGCGGATGAGCGCCTCACCAGATTCATTCCCCCCGCGGCGACGCCGGTTCACGCGGCGGCGGTTGCTCGTGTATTCAGCCCTCGGCCTGCTTGCATTCATCATCATCGCCGCCCTGCTCCTTCTTCTTTACCTGCGCTCCGACAGGTTCAACCGTTTTGTCATCACCGAAATTGAAAAGGCGCTCGAAGCTTACGGGCTGCGCGCCGAGATCGGGAGTTTCGAGCCGGGGAGCGATCTGCGTACGGTCACGCTTCGAGACATAAAGCTTTTCAACCGGCAGACCGATCAGCTTATCGCCACGATAAACCGCGCCACCATCTCGCTGACGATGCGCGATCCGTTCGCGCTCAAGCTGCGCCGTGAAATCGTCTTCGACCGGCTGGAGCTTGACGGGGTTGATCTGTGGGTCGTTTTCAACAAGCAGGGACAATCGAATTTCGTGGGGCTGCGCCGCCCGCCGCCGCTCAAGCGCCGCATCACTTTCGATTATTCGAGACTGGTCGGCGCGCTCAAAAACGGCGCGATCCATCTCGTTGATCGAAGATTCGATTTGCAGGGCGATCTGTCCAATCTGAGCGGCGAGGCGCAACCGATTAAAGACAGCGACCCGCCGAAGGTCGCCGTGCGATTGGCTTCGGGCGCGGGCCGCATCGTCCGCAACGACCACAAGGCGGCGATTGAAGCGGTTGAATTCATTGGGCGGGTGATGCGGTCGGGCGCTGAAATCGAGCGGCTGGCGTTGCAATCTTCAGCGGGCGAGGTCGCGGCGTCGGGGCGGCTGGATGATTGGCGGGAGTTCCGCTACCAGTTGGTCGTGTGGGCGCGCGCGGAGCTTGAAGAAGCGCTCGCGTTCTTCGCGCCGAAGCTTTCGATCAAAGGCGCAGCCGGTTTCAACGGGCGGGTCGAGGGCGAAGGCATCCGCTGGCGCGCAAGCGGGCGTTTGAGTTCGGACGAGATGACCGTCTCCGGCGCGACATTCAGCGACGCGCGAGTTGAAAAAGCTCGCGTCGAGTCGCGCGATGGAAAATGGATTTTTTCAAGCGAACTGGCGCAGGCGCGGTCAATTACCGCAGGCGCAATCGAGTTCACGAACGCAAAGGCGTCGAAAGTGAGCGGGACGGTAATAGACGGGCGCGCCAAACTCGCCGCCGATCAAGCCACGATTCAACAGGTCAAATCCGCGCAGGGCGATTTCAAAGATGTCGCGTTGCGCGGCGTCAGCTCGACATTCGGATCGGACGCGAGCGGCAAGCCTCGGCCCGGCCAATGGATTATTTCAAGCGAACAGGCGCAGGCGCGCTCGATCACCGCTGGCGGAGCCGAACTCACGAACGCATCGGCGTCAAAACTGCGCGGGACGATAGCCGACGGGCGCGTCGAAATCGCATCCGATCAGGCGCGGGTCGAACGGGCCGTCGCCGAGGGCGTCGAATTCTCGAACGCCTCAGCTTCAAAACCGAGCGCGACGATTGCAGGCGGACAGGCGCGAATCGCCGCCGGCCAGAGCACCGCCGAACGAATCGTTTCTGGCGCGACCGAATTCACCAGCGTGGCGGCTGCGAACCTGAGCGGAACGATTGCAGGCGGGCGCGCAGAGATCGTCTCCGATCAAACCACAATCGGACAGATCAAGTCCGCGCAAGGCGCGTTCAACGACATCACGCTGCGAAACGTCAACGCGACGCTTGCGTCAGGCGCGAGCGAAGCGCGCGGCGACATCAGCCTGCCCGGCGGATCGTGGGAGAGCGCCACTTTCGGCCAGACCACCGGACGCTTCGCCGTCAACCGCAACGAATTCTCCCTGAGCGGGTTCAACACTGCGGCCTTCGGCGGCGGCGTCACGGGCGATCTGGTCGTGGAATTTTCTCCCAACGGCCTCTCGAAATTGCGGGCGGATTTCAGAGGGCTGCGGACGGACGATCTTTTCGCGCTGTTCGGCATGCGCAACGATCAACTGTCAGGAGCGGTCACGGGCCGCGCCGACATCAACTGGGCCGGAACGAATCTGCGATCAATCAGCGGCGACATTTCCGCGCAATTCGACGGACAGACGATGACCACGCCCGACGCCATTCCGGTGATGGGCGAGATCATCGCCAAAGCGCAGAACGGCGTATTTCAATTCGACCGGTTCACGTTCCGCACGAACACTGCAACGCTCACCGCGACCGGCAAACTGGCGCTCAGCGGCGAAACCGATCTGCGTTTCACGCTGGCTTCGACGCGCGCCGAAGAGTTGCAGACCATCCTTAATTCGCCCGGCCTGATCACGGGGCAGATCGAACAACTGTTGAAAACTTACGAGCCGCAGTTCTTCGGCGATTTCAGCTTCACAGGCTCGATCACGGGACAGATTGACAATCCCACAATCGCGGGCGAACTGCGGGCGGCGAGTTTCGGTTTGAGCGATGAAATTCTGGGCGCGCTGAGCGGGCGAGTTTTCGTCTCCCCAACGGAGTGGCGGTTTGAACAAGGATTGCTCACCACAGATGATGGCGGAACGGTGGCCATCAATTACGCCTCGCCGCGCGACGCCGCGTCCACTCAGGGGCGGCTCGACCTCACATTCGAGCGCATCAACATTGATCGGCTGCTCGTAGTTCTGGGGCTTCCCACTCAACAAAAACTCGTGGCCGGAGAAGTTTCGGGCGCCGCGCATCTGACGGGACTGCCCGCCGCTCCACAAGGCAATGTAAATCTCAACCTGCTCGATGGCGTCATCGCCGGTCAACACGCCCAATCGGCCACAGCGATAATCGAATTCAACGGGCAGACAGCGCGCATCAAACGCGTCGAGGCGCGGATGCCGCAAGGCCATTTCGTAGCCAGCGGCAGTTTCAATTTGCAAACCGGCGAATATCAGTTTCAGGGGCAGGCCGAGCAGTTGGCGCTCCAGCGCCTTGCCGAAGCGTTCGACCTCGGCGCGGCGCAGATCAGCGGCGTGGCCGACGCGACGTTTCAGTTGAGCGGCGATTTCGACAACCCTCAGGATTTCAGGATCGAACTGACTGCGCTAGCGCGCCAGACGATGATCAATGGCCGCGAGACCGGCCCCATCACGCTGACCGCGCGCACTACGCCCGATGGCCGCGTCAACATTGATCTGACAACCGAAATCGCAGGGCGCAAACAACCGATCACCGCCGTCATCGAATGGCGCCGCCCCGGCCGCCCCATCGAAATCAGCGCCGACCTGATCAATTTCGACATCGCGCCGATCTTTGCGATCTACGCGCCGAACATCGCGCAATCAATCGCCGGGCAGGTTACAGGGAGACTTCGTGTCGCCGGGCCGCTCGTCAACGCGCAGGGCGAAGCGTCGCTCGCGGATCTGCGCGGCGTGTTGTCGCTCACCCAGATTTCGTTGCAGTTCGCGGGAAATCCCGTGAACGTTTCGACGCCGCTCGACATCGCCATCGGCGATTCACAGATCAGGATTGATTCCGCGCAGATCACGGCGCAGGGCACAGATTTGACGGTCAGAGGCGCGCTCGCTCTGACCGAAAACGCGCCGATCAATTTTTCGATCATGGGCCGCGTCAATCTGAACGCGTTCGATAATCCCTATGACGAATTTACGCTCGACGGTTCGGTCGCAATCAACGCGCAGATCGGCGGCACGCTGGCCGATCCGCGTGTGACGGGCGAGGCGCAGTTGAGCGGAATCACGGCCTCCTCGCTCGACGCGCCGATCACGCTCGAAGACGGCAGCGGGCGCGTGGCGCTTTCGGGCGACCGGCTGACGCTTGAAAACTTCACGGCGCGCGCGGGCGATGGCTCCGTGCGGATAAATGGAAGCGCGACGCTTGCGCAGTTCAGGCCGAGCGAATGGCGATTCGATATCGCCGCCAGCAACGCCAACCTTTTGTGGCGCGGAGTTCGGGCGACGGCGGACGCCAATCTGACGCTGACGGGCACGCCGCAAAGCCAGACGCTCAATGGCGCGGTCACCATCTCGCAGGCCGAATACACTTCCAATTTTTCGCTGAGCGATCTGGGCGAACGCGGGCGCATCAGCTTCGGCGGGGCCGGAAGCGGTTTCACGGTGCGCACGCGCAACGCCATTCCGCCTGTCAATCTGGATGTTCGCGTCGAGGCGCGCGATTCTCTTCTGGTTCGCAACGATCAGGTCAACATCGTCGCTTCGGCGGCGCTCACCATCACGGGGACGCTGGCCGACCCGGACGTCAACGGGCGGGTCACGTTTGAAGGCGGCACGATCACCTTTCGCGGCCAGCGTTACGACATCACCGTCGGATCGCTGGAACTGATGGCCGGCGCCGCCGAGCCTCAATTGCAATTACAGGCCGTTGGCGACGTCAGAGGCTATCGCGTTTATGTCGGTTTCAACGGCCCGCTCGACAGCCTCAATGTGACGCTGATGTCGGAGCCGGACCTGCCGCGCGATCAGATCATCTCGCTGATCACGACTGGCCGCGCCAACGTCGCCGGGCAGTTCGAAGCCAACCAGCCGCTGACAGGGCTGAGCACGGCCACTGCGCTGCTTTCGGAAGAGTTCATCTCAAGACCTCTCGAACGTGAAGCGGAGCGGGTTCTCGGCATCAATCGCTTTCAGATCGAGCCCGTGCTGCGCCCTTACACCAACCCAGCCGCGCGTTTGACCATCGGACGCGAAATCGCGCGCGGGCTGACGTTCATCTATTCAACCAACCTGTCCACGAACCAGGATCAAACGGGACTGGTCGAATACGATTTCAGCCGGAACTTTTCGATCCTCGCCGCCTACACTCAGAGCGGCAACATTCAAATCCAGGAGCCTGACCAGAACATCTTCACGATTGAACTCCGAGGGCGGAGATATTTCTCGCTCGGCGTCGCAAATCCTCCGGCGCCTGCGGCCGGCGCTGTGATCACGCCGAACCTTTCACGCCGCGCGCTTCCCCCGGCTAACGTGAACCTCAACATCGGCGCCCCAAAGCCGGGCGGAATCGAGATCAGTCAGGACCGTTTGCGCAAACTTCTGCCGGTGATCGAAGAAGGTTTCAGCCGCGCGCATATGCGATTGGGCGAGCGCAACCTGGCCAATTATCTTCAGGAGCAAGGATATTTCTTCGCCGAAGTCAGCGCGCGATGCGATCCGGCTGATTGCCAGCAGCCTGCCTTCGGTGGATTGCGCGTGTTTTACGACGTGCGGACAGGCGCGCGTTATACGCTGAAAGACATTCGCATCGTCGGCGCCGGCGAGCTGAACAAAGACGAAGTGATCGCCAGTCTGGAGACGAAGAAAAAGAGCGCGCTCGGAGGAGTCCCGCTGCTGGGGAATTTGCCGCTGGTGGGCGGCGACGCGCGCGGCGTCACCAGCATTGATCGTTTGCGCGCCGACCGTGAAACGATCCGCGCGCGGATGGCCAACCTGGGTTACAGATCGGCGCGCGTCGAATCGCGTCTGGCCGTTGACCCCTCAGACAATGATCTGATCGTGATCTTCGATGTTTTCAAGGGGCCGCAATCAATCGTTGACGATGTCGTCATTCGCGGCAACATGCTGATCGCTGAGCCGATCCTGCGCGCGCTCCCGCTGGTCAGAAGCGGCGAATTCTTTTCGGGCGACAAAGCGCGCGCAGGCGCCAATCGAATCAGGGATTTTTACACCGAGCGCGGATACCTGGACGCGAAGACTGAATTAAGCCTGCTGGATTTGCCCGGCAATCGCGTGCGTCTGTTTTACGATGTGGCCGAAGGCTCGCACGCCATCGCGCAGCAAATAGTGGTGACGGGGCTGACCATCACGCGCGAATCGTCTTTCCGGCGCTTTTTCGATTTCAAACCGGGCGACTTGTTGACGCCCAAACCGCTGCGCGACACGGTGCGCGACCTGTACTCGACCGGCGCGTTCCGCGAAGTGATCGTCCGCACAGACCCGATTTCCCCTGACGCGCCCGCCGCGCGCCGCGTGAGCGTCGAGGTGACCGAAGCGAAGCCGCTGCTGATGTTTTACGGCCTGGGTTATTCGACCGACAGCGGGCCGCGAGCCACGCTGCAATTGACGGACACCAATCTGTTCGGGCGCGTGATTTCAGGCTCGGCCAGACTGCTCGTCAGCCAGACCGACCAACTCGCGCAACTCTCGCTGACAGATTTGCGTCCGTGGGGAAGGAAATGGCGGACGACGATTTCGGCCTTCTACAACCGCGATTCCAACCTGCGCCCGTTCGTGCGCAGGCGGCTGGTTGATCCCGACGCGCAACCGAACAATATCGGCCAGACATTCGGGATCAACCGTTTCGTCGGCTTCGGCCAGATCGAACGCAAGCTGACCGACCGGATGACGCTGCGATTCCGCTACAGTTTTGAGAACGCGAAGCTCTTCAACCTCCAGAATATTCCCGACATCGAAGTCACGCGCAACGAACGCGCGATCCGGCTGGGACTGGTCTCGGCGGGCTTTTCGCGCGACACGCGCGATAACGCGCTCTGGCCCACGCGCGGCCAGCTTTTCAGCGCAGATCATTCGCTGGCCGCCAGCCAGCTCGGCGGCAACGAGTCTTACAACAAATTCTTCGGCTCGTATCAACGTTATGACGAGATGGGCTGGCTCAACGGGACGGTCTTCGCCATGTCGGCGCGCGTGGGTTTGGCCAAACTCTTCGAGGTCACAGACCGCGACCACAACGGAATCATCAGTGAACCTGAACGAAGATTGCCGATCAGCGAACGTTTCTTCGCGGGTGGCGCGACGACGCTGCGCGGATTCAGGTTTGAACAGGCCGGGCCGCAGGGCATTCTGGAACCGCGCAATCCGAACGAGTTGCCGACGCTTGTGCCGATCGGCGGCGACGCGCTGCTGATCTTCAACTTCGAGTTTCATTACCCGTTGACGCGGCGGCTGCGGCTGGTTCCGTTTTACGATTGGGGCAATGTTTTCAGGAGCGTCAGCGACATCAATTTCGCCGGGATGACAAACTCAGTGGGGCTTGGATTGCGGTTCAACACTCCGATCGGGCCTGTCGGCGTGGATTATGGTTTTCTGCTCGACCCGCCGTCATTCGTCACCGCATCGGGCGCAACGCTTCGTCAACCGCGTGGCGCTTTGCACTTCAGGATCGGCCAGACGTTCTGATCAACGCGCGTTTGCAATCGTATGGCGCCGGAACGCTCGTTGGTACGGTTTGGAACGTTGGAGAAGCAATAAGTTTTAACACCCTTTGCACTCGCCTTCTATTTCCTGCAATCGCGCGACTTCCGCTGCTAATCCTGTTGGCACTGGCCTTGCCTCTTTCGCTTAACGTAGGGGAGGAGTCTTTCATGCGTCTTTGACGACGCCTGAAACGATGAAACTGCCTGGGAGCGCGCGCGGCTCGCGTGCGGGGTTGTGGCGCAAAGGCCTTTTTATCGAAGCTTCGCGCGCGTGCCGCGCGCGCTCCCAGGTTTGTTGATGGCGCACAGAAAGACCGCGATTCGACGCGTAGGCCGATGAGTGATTCGGAATTGATGAAAACTCTTCAGACAATATCCGCGAAACCGGATGGGATTGGCGGTTGAGACAGTGATTGTTCTCATTCTTTATTTTAAATATCGAACATCTCATCGTTCCCGCCTGAATGTTCTTGTCTGGCTTGTTCGTTTCGTCTATTTCGCAATCCCTCCAGGCATTTCGACTTCGGGCAATCTCGTCGTTAAAGAGGCTGAGATGGAGAAACGCAAGCCGCACATCCTGATAATCGAGGACGACGATTATTCGCGCGAGGCGCTTGAACATTTGCTCAACGCCGAAGGCTGCGAGACTCAGTCGGCGACGGGCGGCGTTTCCGGTTACTACGCGGCGCGGCGCTCAATACCTGATGTCATAGCTCTCGATTTGAACCTGCCGGACATTGACGGACGGCGGGTGCTTGAAAAATTGCGCGGCAATCGCGCGCTCCATAAAGTTCCAATCGTCGTCATCACGGGATACAGACCCGATGACATTCCTGAGGAAGTCAGTTCGAGCGCCGATGTCTGCATCACCAAACCAGCCTCATTCGACGACGTCATTAAGGCGATTTTCAATCTGTTGACCGGGACTAAAACTGATTTGGAAGCTGGTTTGCAATTCAACTAACGTGGCCATCACATTCGTTTTCATCATCCTCTTGCTTGCGATCATCCTGTTCCTGACCGAGGCGCTGCCGATAGACCTCGTAGCGATCCTGATGCTGCTCTCTCTGGCGCTCACCCGCATCGTCACGCCCGCCGAAGCCCTTTCCGGATTCAGCGAGCCGGCGGTCATCACGATCACAAGTTTTTTCATCATCTCAGCCGCGCTCTTCAACACCGGAGTGATCGAGGCCATTGGCCGCAAACTCCATCAGGTGGCGGGCGAAAGCAGTGTCAGGATGCTGGCGGTCACGATGCTGACAGCGGCTAC
This sequence comes from Acidobacteriota bacterium, assembly GCA_022072205.1. Taxonomy (GTDB): domain Bacteria; phylum Acidobacteriota; class Blastocatellia; order RBC074; family RBC074; genus JAJVID01. The sequence goes on along the minus strand of JAJVID010000188.1, from coordinate 14,715 downwards.
GATTGCGGCGTTCATGAGCAACGTCGCAACGACGGCGGTGCTTATGCCCGGAGTGATCGCCATCGCCCGGCGCATCAACCAGCCGCCTTCGCATTTTCTGATGCCGCTCGCCTTCGGCGCCGTGCTCGGCGGCAAATGCACGCTCGCCGGATCGCCCGCGACACTGGCGGTCAGCGGTCTGCTGCCCCAGTACGGCCTACGACCGTTCACGCTCTTTGAACTTGTGCCCATTGGCGTCTCCATCGTCATCACCGGCCTGCTTTATATGATTTTGCTCGGCTCGCGGTTGCTGCCGGAACGGGGTAACGGATCGGCGACACAGAGACGGCAGGAGAAGGATTATTTGACTGAACTCGTCGTGCTGCCCGGTTCGCCACTGATCGCCCGGACATTGGCCGACGCCGATTTCCGGGGAAAATATGAATTACAGATCATCGGCATCGTCCGCAACGGCGAGCGCATGTTGCCGCACGGCCACGCCATCCTGCAGCCCGACGACGTGCTGCTGGTCAGCGGAAAGCTCGACAAGATTCTGAGCATCAAGAACAGCCAGGGGCTGATGCTGAAAAGCGATACGATGTCCGGCCACGAGGCGCGGCCCGGAGACGCCAGAGCGGCCAGAGGGGATGGCAAAGGCGGCGCTGAAACGGCGATTGTTGAAGCGATCCTGGCCCCAAACTCCACTTTCGGTGGCCGGACGCTCCGGCAAATTCACTTCCGCTCGCGATACGGCGCCGATGTGCTGGCGATCTACCGGCATCATCAATCGCTCTCCAGAAACCTAGAAGACATCCAACTGAAGGTCGGCGACATGCTGCTCATTCAGGGCAGCCGCAGGCGCGTTGACAGTCTGCACGAAGACCCGAATTTCCTGACGCTCGACGACGTCCAGCATATTCCGCTCAGGAAGAACAAGGCCGTGTGGGCCGTCGCAATCTTCGCCGGAGTAGCCGTGACAGCGGGATTGAACCTGGCGCCGCTCTCTCTGGTTGCGATGACCGGCGCGGCGGCGATGCTGTTGACCGGCTGCATTTCGGTGCGCGAAGCCTACGCCAAAGTCGAGTGGCCGATCATCGTGCTGGTCGCGGCGACGCTGCCGATGGGACTGGCTATGGAAAAAACCGGCGCGGCGAAACTGGCGGCGCATTACGTCACGCAATATCTGGGAAGTTATGGGCCGGTGGTCGTGATGGGCGGGTTCTTCCTCTTCTCCGTCATTCTTACGCAAGCGATGGTCAACGCGGCGGTGGCGCTGCTGCTGACGCCAATCGCCATCAATGTGGCCGAGCAGTTGCAGGTCAATCCGCGCGCTTTCGCCGTCATGATCGCGATTGCGGCCTCAACCTCCTTCGCCACTCCGCTGGAGCCGGCCTGCGCGATCGTTTACGGCCCCGGCAGATATCGCTTCGTTGATTACGTGCGAGTGGGCGGAGTTTTGACTGTGTTCATTATGTTCGTGGCTCTGCTTGTCATTCCCATCTTCTGGCCATTGCGGTAAAAGACCTACTACGTGTCTCAGGACATACGTTGAGGGTTTGTTTTGAAAATCGGCGGGAGAAGCCAAAAAGGCAAAGACAACAAAAAAGTAACTGATCAGCCATTCTTCGTCTCCCTGTACTGTGTCGCCGCGTGGAATACAAAAACGCGAGGAGGCGCACAGGCGCGGATTTCGTCCATCTCCTTCGCGCCTCTTGCGCCTCCTCGCGTTTTCATCCCTCGCAGAGCAGGCGATCAGTTCATCGAGCCGGCGTCACAAGAACCTTCCCACCAATTGCGTGCGCAGCTCCCGCTCGCGCAGCGTCGCGTTGCGCAACAACATTTCTTTGATCACGACTTCTCTCTCCGCCTGCATCATTTTTTCCTGCATATCCGAGACCTTCATCTGAAGTTGCAGAATACAGGAGAGCGCGGAGGCCAGTTTCTGATCCATCGGAGTGTCTGGTGAGTTGATGTTGTCGAATTCCTCCTGAAGGCTCTCCGTGACCGGGGGCTGGCTCGGAACGTGGTCGGCGAATCTGATTATTGCACTCATTTGTCCTTCCTCCCTGGCGCCGCAGCTTTCGAGCGCCTTGTTGATTTAATTCATATTCCGCACAGCCTCTTCGATTTCGCCATCTCGGTCAGAGTTCGTGCATGTAGTCGAACGCCGATGTGAGGGATTGCTCTGGCTGCCGGATTGGAGTCGCGCCAATCTAGCGTATTCTGCTCAAATACCTTCGTCCTTATGAAAACAGGATGGCGTCACGCCGCCCCGGTCACAGACATCTCGCGGCAAATTGTCGCGCATTGCTGGCACAATTCCGCGCACATCTTCATCTCAGCGTCGTTCCTGAACGATTCGCAGGAATCCGCGCACGATTCACAAATATCAGCGCAAACGCCACAAACGCGGTACTGAAAATTCGATCCCCGCAGCATGAAATCCGCGCTCGTCTGGCAGATCTGCGCGCAATCCATCAGCAACCGCAGATGTTTCTCTTCAGCGTGCTGCTTTCCCATCCCGATGCAATAAGCGAATGCGCTGACGCACATTTCGTGACAATCACTGCAAAATTCGATGCAGCGCCGCTCCTGCTCGCTGATTCCCTGATTTATCTGAGCTGTTTGAGGCATTGAAGCCATGAACTACGCCTCCTTACTTTCGCTTATTGGCTTATATCCATTCGGGCGAATCGCCCCTGGATCGGTTTGAAGACAATACCAGCCATAGCAATGGCAAGGGATGTGCCAATCGCTCCAGCGTCTTATTGTTGCGTCCCAACAACTACTTTCCGTTCCCCCATCTGTCACGACACCTCGGCTTGTCTTTCGTCAGTACGCTCGCTGCTTGATTAGCGGACAGCTTATGTACAGGAAATTTATTTTGCGACCACTTCATCAAAGTTGATCCGCAACGATCCGCTACGGCCACGTCGTCAATTCCAACAGAATTCCGGCCCAGCACAACTCCGGCAATCCTCAGAGCCACTATCTGGCAATTGATCTTCCTGACACGAATCTGACGTGGGCTTCAAACATATCACAGCGATGTTGCGCGGACAACACATTCAGTTTCACAGTTGCAACAATCCGGCCAACCTGCTATCGTTGGCCTGTGTAACGCCTTGTGGTCCGAACTGGCGCCGTATGAAAGATCGGGCCGTCCGGTCTTCGGTTCGGATCGTTGAGGCGGTAACTTAAGGAGTTCGAACAAGCATGAGGTCTCATAAGGAAGTTGTCGCAGGCGATAGCGCCGAGCGAATGAAAAGCCGGGCAAAATCAACGACCGAAAGCGCTGAAGACGGCGAAGTCATTGAAGACAGGAAAGCGGCTCAGCGGGACAAGCGCGCGCAGAGCCTGGCGGCGATGGGACTGGTGACGCGCGAAGGTTCGCGCTATTCGGTGAAGACCGCCGCGGCGCGTGGGCGGCAGGAAAGCTATGAAGTTTGGAGAGATGAGCATGGACGCGTGCGCTGTTCCTGCGCTGAATTCGAGCGCCTGTCAGCCGATGACACAGCCTTCAGGTGCGAACACATTCTGGCTGTCAAATATTCTCTGACGATGAATGCGGAATCAGGCGCTCCGGCGACAGCCGGACAATCAGATTCACGGATGGCGGATTCACAGCCGACGCCGCCAGAGGAAACGAAACCGGCGATTCACGAACCGGATAATCAAGAGGAGGAACACGAGATGACCGACATTAAAGATGAAGAAAAAGAAGTCGCGCAGTTTGTCCGAGTTGAATCCGAAATGGATCAGACGCCGCCGTCTCAGCCGCCGTCTCCGGCGCCACTAGCGCAAGTCGTGCCGCTGGCTTTTGCGAATCTGTTGCGCACGCTGCGCCAGCCGATTGATCCCAAACTGATCAAAACGCGCGAAGGGTGGACTGACCGTCAGGGGAACACGCACTGGGTCGAATACATCGAATGGCACACGGTGGCCGACATCCTCGACCGCGTCGCGCCTGACTGGTCGCACGCCGTTCGCAACATCACGCAGGTCGGCGATATGGTCGCGGTGACCGCCGCGATCACCATTGATGGCGTAACGCGCGAAGGCATCGGCACAGGCTCAGCCGAGAACGAAACCGGCATCAAGAAAGCCGAACACGACGCGCTCAAACGGGCCGCCGTGAAATTCGGCATCGCCCGCGAACTCTACCGCCGCGAATCGGATGTGATCGAAGAGGAAGGTGGAATCTCGCCAAGCATCCTGCGCGATCCGCGCCCGAAAACGCTGGGCGATCTGGTGACGCCAAAACAGCTCTGGATGATTCGCAACCTGGGCCGTGAAATCAGTTGCGACGTCGAGCAGGAGTGCCAGTCGCTGATGCAATGCAACCTGGAAGCGATTTCCAAACGCGCCGCATCGAGCTTCATTGATTACCTGAAACGCCGCCAGCAGGAAAATCCGCCTGAAGAATTGCGGCGGGCCAGTTAATCGGGCCAGTGAAGAGAGAGTACGGAAAGACGGAAATGCCGGAACAAACGGAAATTTTCTTCGAGAGAATTTCTGTTTGTTCCGGCATTTCCGACTTTCCGTACTCTCCTTCTCCATCTTAACGAGGAAGTCCGTCAATGCCCTGTCGCCGGAGTAGACAAGTAACGCCGCGCGTATTCCATCGCAATGAGCGCCGTGTCGTAATCATCTTCGTCCAATTCATCCTCCATCATCATCATCTGCAATTGGGCCTTGAGTTCGGAATGTGGAACCTGGCGCGCAGCCATTTGGAGCAATCGTTCAGCCACGTTCGGGGCGCGCTGTTCGATCAGATCGAAGATCATCTTTTCTACATCAACATTGTCCCAGTTGATTTCCATCGCAACTCCTGTCACTTGCCGCATTGCAGCGCCTCGACTTCATAAATCTTCCAGCTTCTGCCTGAGCAAAGCGAAATCCTCTCTGACCTTCTCCGCCAGGTCTTCGCGGTAAAACCTGACCGCAGGGTGATAACCCACCAGGTATTTTCTCCCATCCTTCTCGATCACGCGACCGCGCGCGCTGTTGATCGTTGCGACGCCGAGCAGCTTCTTCGCCGCGACTGCGCCGAGCAACATTATCAGCTTCGGATTGATCAATTCAATTTGCTCGAAGAGGTAGTTCGACACGCAGGTGTCAACTTCCAACTTTCGCGGCGTGCGGTTTTGTGGCGGGCGGCACTTGACCACATTGGTTATGAAAAGATCATCGCGGTTGATCCCGCTGCCTTCCAGCACTGAATCCAGGAATCGCCCAGCCGCGCCTACGAAAGGATGACCGGTTTCGTCTTCTTCCCTTCCCGGAGCTTCGCCGATGATCATGACCTTAGCATTAACATTGCCGTCGCCCGGCACGGCGATATGGCGCGAAGCATGAAGCGGGCACTTCAGACAACCGCGTATCACCTCCGCCATTTCATCAATTCGCTTCGCTCTTTCAACTTTGTCCACAAAGACCAGGGCTAGCAATTTGCATACTACTGAAGATGTATGGACAGAGACTTAATTCCAGATAAGGAAGATAAAAATCCCGACGCGGAGCAAAAGCCCGAAGGCGAACGGCGCGCGTCGAAGAAGGATCAAATCATTTCGCTTTTCACATCGGGGATGGGAAGCGTTGAAGACCTGGCGATGATCACAAACTCGCGCCCAAGTTATGTCGCTTCGGTGCTGCAGGCGGCGGGGTTGATGAGCGGTTACTTCGATCTTTACACCACGACCTCTAATCCGATGAACGTTTATTCGAAATTCTTCGCCGGCAGGCTGGGCTACAAAGACGAAGCGACCGCGCGCGCGAGCATAGACTTGATTGATCGCCACTATCGCCAGTTCGAGGTGGCCAGCGACCGCGCGGGACAACACCACGCGCTGATGATGGCGATGACGATGTTCAACCGCGCTCGATGGACGCGCAAATGGCGCGAGGCCGAAATCTTCCGGCAGTGGCTGCTGGCGAGGCTGGCTGAAGCCAGGTTGATTGAAGAGCCGCGGGTTCAGGAATTTGAAAGATGGGATGAGGAGCCGCCGGAACCGTTGCCGGAACAGCCAATGGATAGAATTCCTCATGAGCGGGATTCACTCCCGCGATGACCGCTATTCTGGCCTTTGGGCAGGCGCGGGCGGCTGCCATAACGACGCGAATAGATCTCAGTGAACTCAGCGCCGAAGAACAATGTTTGCCCGCTGAAATAAATCCAGAGCATCAACACCAGCATCGCTCCAACGATTCCATAAGCGCCGGCGTATCGGCTGTGCGCGATGTAAAACGTCAGAAAACGTTTCAACACCTCCCACAGCAACGCTGTCAGCGCTGCGCCCGGCAACACGTCACTCCATTTGATTTTAATTCCAGGCAGATATTTGAAAAGCAGAGCCAGAATCAGTGTGTTGAGCGCAAGCGTCGCGCCCAATCCGATCAGGTATCCGGTCACATCGCCGATCACCGGCAAATGCGAAAGCGCCCGCGCCAACTGCCGCGTCAACGCGGTCATCGCCAATGAAATCAGCAGCAGCGGCGCGATAGCCAGCATCATCGCCGCCGCCAGCAACCGGGCGCGGATGAGGTTGAGAATGTAATGATGCATGCTCGGCTGCGGCGATTTCGGGACGCGCCAGATTTTCCTGAAGCTGTTCTTGAGCTGCTGAAAGACGCTCGAAGCGGCGATGATCAGCGCAAGCAATCCGGCTCCGGTCGCAGCCCCCGCACCGGCTTGAATGATTTCGAGCGTTTGACGAAGCGTTTCGCTGAACTGGGGCGAGAAAGTTTGCTCGGCGGCCTGCAAAATCTGCTGTTGCGCGTTGATCGCCGCGCTCTTGTAACGCAACGCAAATCCGACCGCCGCCAGCGTCAGTATCAGCAGCGGAAAGATCGAAAACATCGCGTAATAAGCCAGCGCCGCTCCCAGTTGTTCCGCGTCATCATTCCAAAATTCGCGCCACGACTCTCTGAGCATTTCAGCGAAAGCTGTCAGCTTGTTCCGAATTTCATGAGCGCCGAAATGCATCGAGACACTGTCATCGAGTCACAGTCAACCGGCCAAAAAAAAGGTTGCCTTCGTTATTCCTGTCGTCCTGATGAGGAATAAGTCCGGCAACCAAGTACGCTTTCGAACGGCGTGGCACGCACTCACTTCATGCCACCGGATGGCGCTTGCATCCTGACCGTGCTAAAAGCCGCTCCAATCCTTAACTGGAGGTTCACGTTCCGAAGCTTATGCAAGAACGATGCCCGCATCATTCTATTCAACCAGCGCCTGTTTATTCGCGCCCGCTCGAATAGCCTGGGCTTAACGCTATCTGTATTCACTCATCGCGTTTACGCCATTCTCATTGAGATTGCCCACTGAAAAGAATTTTCTTCAGGTCCGCGCTGGCCGTGCGCTAAGCCTGTCAGATCGCCTGAGCAGCGGCGGTTGCCGTCGCGTCAGTGACTGGCCTGAAAACTTCGATCATGTTTTTTCTCGAAACAAGTGAATCAACGAAGAACAGCGCGTCTGGCCCGATGTGTCCCATCGCCTCTGGTTACCGGCTCTCCGTTCGGTAAGGCGGGTTGATAACCCGCACAGCCGGGCAGAGACCCAGACGCCTCTCCTGTGCGCATTTAACTGGCGCCGGGCTTGCTTTATCCAACAGTGAATGTTCACCAAATCGAAAGCAGAGAGAGGAATATGAAAACAACGTCGCCAAAGGTTAAGGCTATGAAAGCGGCTGCCGGCGCGCCATCGGCGCCGGCGGCGGTTGATTGGGTAGAACTCGACGCCAGGGAGAGATGCGATGAAGCGCGGTATTTCGAGCACGAGCTGTTCGCGCGTGTCGTGGCGCAGGACGACGCGGTGCTGGCGCTGTCGCAGTTGTACCAGCTCCATCTGGCGAAACTGCCGCTGCCCGGCAAGCCGATCGGCGCGATGTTGTTTCTGGGGCCGACCGGTTCGGGTAAAACTCGTTCGGTCGAAGCCGCAGCCGAAATTCTCTTCGGCGACCCATATGCAATGATCAAGATTGATTGCGCCGAGTTTCAGCATTCGCACGAAATCTCGAAGCTGGTCGGCTCGCCGCCGGGCTACCTGGGGCATCGCGAGACTCAACCGCTGCTTTCGCAGGATCACATTGACCGCTTCCAGTCTCCGTCGAGGAAGCTGACATTCGTCCTGTTCGATGAAATCGAGAAGGCCTCGGACGCGCTCTGGCAACTGCTGCTTGGCATTCTCGACAAAGCCACGCTGACGCTGGGCGACAACCGCCGCGTTGACTTTTCACGCTGCATCATCGTCATGACCTCGAACCTCGGCGCCCGCGAAATGAGCCTGGTGACTGAAGGGCCAATGGGATTCGCGCCCGGATCGCTGGTCACGCAGGAACTCAACACGCGATTGGAAAAGATCGGGATCGAAGCCGCGCGCCGCAAATTCTCGCCGGAATTCATCAACAGACTGGATAAGCTTGTGGTCTTCAATTCGCTGCACGAAGCGGCGATCCGCAGGATTCTCGATCTGGAACTGGAGATGGTGCAGCGGCGCATCCTGGCGGCTGGTCGCGGCCCGTTCATGATGAGGTGCAGCGACGAGGTCAAAGACTTTTTGCTGAGGGAGGGATACGACCGGCGTTACGGGGCGCGCCCGTTGAAACGGGCCATTGAACGCTATCTGATCATCCCGCTCTCGAATCTGATCGCGACGGGACAACTTTCAGCGGGCGACATGTTGCTGGTCGAAAAGGACGAAACTCCAGACCCTGATCGAGGAGATGAATTGCGTTTCAGCAAAGGGCGAGGGATGGCGGCGGCGACCGCAGCGAACGGCGGGACGCAGACCGCGCGCAAATTCACTTTCCCGCAGCCGCGCGTGCTCGGACTCTGAAGGAAAGTTATGTGGAAACGCCGTTTCGCAATGCTGTTGATTATTTCGGCGCCCGGTCTTTTCGGCGCCTGCAGCCGAATCACAACCGGCGAGCTAATTACGTATGAGCCTGTTGACGAACGATCCGGGCGAATCGGTCTGGGGACAATGACTGAGTCCGATCTGGAAAGCGCCGTCAGAGCCAGGCTCAACAGCGACCCGCAACTCAGAGACGCCGGCCTGAGCGTGGACGCGGACGTTGTCCGAAATGAAGTGACGCTTTCAGGAATAGTCGAGGCCAAAGCGATGGGCCACAGGGCAATCGAACTGGCCGCCGCGTCACACCCCGGCATCGTGGTCAACGACCGTATGGAAGTCCGGCAGCGCTAGTTGCGGTTCTGAAAGACTGGAGGATCGGTTATGAATCGAGGGCTGCGTATTGCACGGATATTCGGAATCAACATTCACATTGACGGAAGCTGGATATTTATCTTTCTTCTGGTCACGTGGAGTCTGGCTTCGGGGCTGCTGCCCGCCTGGCATCCCGATTGGAGCGTAGGGTTGAGATGGGGAGTGGCGGTCGCCGCGTCGCTGCTCTTCTTCGTCTCCATCCTGCTGCACGAATTGTCACATTCGCTGGTGGCGAAGGCGCAGGGTTTGCCGGTGCGCCGGATCACGCTCTTTCTGTTCGGCGGCGTATCGAACATCGAGCGCGAGCCGCCGACGCCGAAGTCTGAATTTCTGATGGCGGTGGTCGGCCCTCTCACCAGCATTTTGCTGGGCATAATCTTTCTGGCGCTGGCGGCTTTAAGCGTCTCCGGAATACACGAGCCGATCTCCGAGTCGGAGGCGATCATCAAAAGGTTCGGCCCGATCACGACATTGCTGCTGTGGCTGGGGCCGATCAACATAATTCTCGGCATTTTCAACTTGATTCCGGGGTACCCGCTTGACGGCGGGCGAATCCTGCGCGCCATCCTGTGGGGCGCGACGAAAGACCTGCGCAAAGCTACCACCTGGGCAGCAGGCGTCGGGCGAGCGGTAGGCTTGTTATTCATCGCCGCCGGCGTCGCGATGGCCTTCGGCGTGTGGCTGCCGTTTTTTGGAACAGGACTGATCAGCGGCCTGTGGCTGGTTTTCATCGGCTGGTTTTTGAACAGCGCCGCCCGGAGCAGTTATCAGCAAACGGTCATCCGAGACCTGCTCGAAGACGTTCCCGTCTTTCGCCTGATGCGCCTTAATGTGCCGACAGTCTGGCCCAAGCTGACCGTCAGTCATTTGGTTCACGATTACGTGATAGGCACCGATGAACGCGCCTTCCCAGTGATGGAAGGAGATCGCCTGGTCGGGCTGGTCTGTCTCGAAGACATCCGTAAGGTTCCGCGCGAGGATTGGGATCACACGACAGTGGGCGAAATCATGACCGCCGCGAACCAGCTCGACGTTGTGACCGCATCGGATGACGCTGGCGACGCGCTCGAAAAATTGACGCGCCGCGACGTGCGCCAGGCTCCTGTTGTCGAAAATGGCCGTCTTGTCGGATTGCTGCGCCGACGCGATATTCTCAAGTGGCTGGAGATGCAGTCAGGCTTTGCGCTGCCCGGCCCGATCCACTAATAAATCAGAACAACCCGCGTGCAAAGCAAAGCTCTCGAATCCCCTGCAATTAGACATTAACCATTCGCGATCAGCCATTACCGGTCCAAGACGGAACAGCAAAGATTGGTACAACCCATCACAGAGTGCGCAGAGGTACGAGGGGAAAGACCTGTCCGGATCGTTCTCTGCGTTCCTCTGCGCCCCCCTGCGGTTGGTCTCTCTGTACCGATGTTGCGTGGTCTGATTTAGATCACCACGTCTCGATATGCGTTCGCTTCTTCCCCTCGCGTGGCGCAGGCGCGGGCACGGCGCGCAGCCCGCGCACGATCCAGCGCCGCGTCTCCGCCGGATCAATGACGTTGTCAATCTCCAGAACCGAAGCGGCGCTGAGCGCCTTGCCGCGCGCGTACATCTCCTCGACGCGACGGTGGAATTCGGCTTCGCGCTCGGCAGGGTCGGCGATGGCCTCAAGCTCCTTGCGAAAGCCCAGCCGCACAGCGCCTTCCAGCCCCATGCCGCCGAACTCACCCGTCGGCCAGGAGACCGTGAAGACCGGGGAATGAAACCAACCGCCCGCCATCGCCTGCGCGCCCAGCCCGTAGCCTTTGCGCAGCACGACGGTGAAGTACGGCACGCTTAGGTTCGCGCCGTTGACGAACATCCGGCAGCAGCGCCGCACCAGCGCCGCCCGCTCCGCTTCCGGCCCGACCATAAAGCCGGGCGTGTCGCAGAGCGAAAGAATCGGCAGATCGAAGGCGTCGCAAAGCTGGACGAAGCGCGCGGCCTTATCAGCGTCGTCAGCGTCAATCGCGCCGGCCTGGTGCATAGGGTTGTTGGCGATGAGTCCCATCGGACGCCCTTCGATGCGAATGAGCGCCGTCACCATGCCCAGCCCGAAGCTCGGTCGCAGCTCAAGCGCTGAATCATCGTCGGCCAGCGTGCGAATCACTTTGCGCACGTCGTAGACGCGCAGCCGATTCTCCGGGATCGAGCGGCGCAACAGTCGCTGGTCGGCGCAACTCCATTCCGCGACCGGCCCCTGGAAGTAAGACAGGTAACGCTTCGCCACCGCAACGGCCTCTGCCTCGTCACGCGCCATCACGTCAATCACGCCGTTCGGCGCTTGCACATTGACCGGCCCGACCTCTTCGGGTTGATACACGCCAAGGCCGCCGCCTTCAATCATCGCCGGACCGCCCATGCCGATGGTGGCGCTCTCGGTCGCGATGATCACATCGCAACAACCGAGCAACGCCGCGTTGCCGGCGAAGCAGCGGCCATTGACGACGCCGATGAGTGGAACGAGTCCGCTCAAGCGCGCGAAGGCCTGAAAGGTTTCGATGTCGAGACCCGCGACAGCCGTATGAATCTTATCCGTGTCGCCGGGTCGCCCGCCGCCACCCTCGGCGAAGAGCACGAGCGGGCGGCGCAATTTGGCTGCGAGCTGAAACATCCGATCCTGCTTCTTGTGGTTCATCGTCCCTTGCGTGCCCGCGAGCACGGTGTAGTCGTAAGCGATGACCATGCAGGAACTGCGTTCTTCGCCAAAGAGCGCGTCGTTGACCGTGCCCAATCCGGCGATGACTCCATCAGCCGGAGTCGAGCGCAACAGGTCTTCCATTGAACGGCGGCTGCGCTGCGCGGCCATGGTGAGAGCGCCGTACTCGATAAAGCTGCCGGGGTCGCAAAGGTCTTCGACATTTTCGCGCGCCGTGCGAAAACCAAGCTTGTGGCGTCGTGCGACCGCTTCAGGCCGGGCTGCATCCAGCGTGAGCGCGTGGCGCGCCATCGCCTCGGCCAGATCCGGGCGGACGGCGTCGAGATCGGCCTCTTCCTCCTGCGCCGTCGCGCTCGCCTCCGTCTCGGCCGGCTCGATGAAGACGAGCGGCTGTCCCGCCGCCATCACCTCGCCTTTAGTCGCCGACACCAGGCGAACGATCCCGCCCACTTCGGCCGTAACGACGTGTTCCATCTTCATCGCCTCAAGCACGGCGATAGCTTGGCCATGTCGCACCGGGTCGCCATCTTTCACTTCTAGCGATACGACCAGCCCTTGCATCGGCGCGAGCACAGGCAATGCGCCCTCCGGCCCTTCGGTTGGCAATGGTCTCGCCGTATGCGCAGGATTCGTCTCCGCCTGCGGAAAGAATCGTCGCGGCGCCGCGCGCGCAGCTTGGCTTACCAGTTGAGCGGCGTGCGCATCCAGCCAGCGCGTCGTCACCTGGTTCGCCACGACATCCGTGTGGTCGAGCAGCGCCGCGAGGAAGCCTAGATTGGTCGGGACGCCTTCGATCTGAAACTCGTCGAGCGCGCGCCGCGCCCGCATTACCGCGTCCCGGTACTCCGGCGCATGCGCGATCAGCTTGGCGAGCAACGGATCGAATCTTGTGTTTACGCGATAACCGGTATAACCGTAGCCATCAACTCGCACCCCCGGACCCGAAGGCAGGGCGTAAGCGGTGATCGTCCCGCTCGACGGAAGCGCGCCGCCGTCCGGCTGCATCGTCTCCAGATTGACGCGCAGTTGAATGGCGAAGCCGCGTGGAACCTGGGACTGCGACAGCCCGATCTCTTCGAGCGTCGCTCCGCCGGCGATGCGCAACTGTATTTTCACCAGGTCTACGTTGTAGACCTCTTCGGTCACCGTGTGCTCCACCTGCAAGCGCGGGTTGGCCTCGATGAAAACGAAACGCTCATCCCGGCTGCTCACCAAAAACTCGAAGGTGCCGAGGCCGCCGTATTCCGCGCTCCCCGCCATGCGCAACGCGGCGGCGATAATCCGCTCGCGCAGCGAGGGCGCGAGCGAGGGACTGGGAGCGATCTCGACGAGCTTCTGATGGCGGCGCTGGAGCGAACATTCGCGCTCGCCGAGACTCATCACGCGGCCCGCGCCGTCCCCTACGACTTGCGCTTCAATGTGGCGCGCTTCAGCAATCAGTTCTTCGACATAAACTTCATCCCGGCCAAAAGCGGCCCGCGCCTCGGAGCGGCAGCGCGCATAGGCTTCTTCCAGTTCCGCGACGCTCGCGGCCACGCGCATGCCGCGCCCCCCGCCACCCATCACCGCCTTGATCACGACGGCTGCGCCCGGGCCGAGCGATGAGAGGAAGTCGCGGGCTTCCGCGAGAGAAGTCGCGCCCTTTGTCCCGGCGGGAATCGGAACATTGCAACGCCGGGCGAGTTCGCGCGCCGCCGTTTTGTCGCCGAACAAATCCAGGACTTCAGGACGCGGCCCGACAAAGATCAGGCCCGCTTCGGCGCAGGCGCGGGCGAAGGCTGCGCTCTCGCTGAGAAAGCCGTAGCCCGGGTGAACGGCGTCGCACTTCGCGGCCTGAGCGACCGCGATCAACTGCGCGCCGTCGAGGTAGGCCGTCGCGCCGGCGCCGCGCAGGGCGTGCGCCTCATCCGCCGCGCGAACGTGTAGCGACTGCGCATCATCCGGCGAAAAAACAGCCACCGAGCGCAGGCCGAGTTCGGCGCAGGCGCGCGCAATGCGAATCGAGATTTCGCCACGATTGGCGATCAGTAGGCTCGCAATCTTCATACGCCTGAATTACGTGCATCATCGAGCAGCCGGCCTAACTCTTCCTTCTTCACCTTGCCCGTCGCCGTCATAGGCAGTTCTTCCACGAACCGGATGCGAGGGACCTTATAGGCGGCCATGTTGCGGCGACACCATTCGGTCAACTCAGCTTCAGTGAGGCGTTCACGATCCTCCGGGCGGATGCGCACGAAAGCCACCGGCGACTGGCCGCGTTCGGCGTCTTCCACGCCGATGACGCCGCTGCCGACGACTGATGGGTGTTGGCCGAGTATGGCTTCGATCTCCGCCGGAAAGACGCTCATGCCTTTGACCTTCAGCATCTCCTTGCGGCGACCGAGAAAATGCAGGTAGCCCTGCTCGTCAATCATCCCGATGTCGCCGGTATGAAACCAGCCGGCGCCGAAGGCCTCGGCCGTCGCTTCGGGCTTGTTCCAATACGATTTGAGCAGAGAGGGCGAACGCACGACGATCTCGCCCTCTTCACCGAGCGGTTTAAGCTGGCGGGTCTCGAAGTCGAGAATCTTGAACTCCGTGCCGGGCATGGGCAGACCGACAAAGATCGGTTTCGATTTGAGATCGAAATCGTCGTCCTGCATGCCGATGGTGAAGGTGTCGACGGTGTGGGTCTCGGTCATCCCCCAGGCGGACTCGACGACATCGCCGCCGGCGAGCGATTGCCAGCGCCGCCGGTACTCGATGTTGAGCTTCTTGACAAAGGATGAAACCCCAAGTCGCCGGATCGAACGCAGGTCATACTTGCCCGCTTCAGGGTGATCCA
>JAJVID010000147.1:23850-32589 GCA_022072205.1 Acidobacteriota bacterium | reverse complement strand
ACAGTTGTAAGTGAGGCAAAAGCGCATATCCGGGGCTGCCCAAACTGCCGCGATGTGTTACTGCTGGATAGATTGACCACTGCTATCATTAAGGCCGCCAGCGCTCCCAATTATGAAGATACCTGCAACATATCAAGCGCAGTTCTTATCAACAGGATCAAATACCGCATACAGGAGGTGCGCGAACAACACTCCAGCTCATGGGAGATGGCTATGGAATCAATGCGTGGATGGCTGGCGGCATTTGCAGCGGTAGCGGTAATTCTAATAGCAGCGAGCCTTCAGTGGGAGCCATCAGTAACAACAAGCGATTTTGATCATGATAGTGACGAGCTAATCACCCAGAATCCAGTTGAATATCTTGTTAGCGATATTCCAGATCCCGCTGGCTTAAACCCGGTTAGTAAGGATAAACCCCATGCTCGCAAGTAGGCGCAAAGCACATCTGATCATAATGACGGCGTTCACGTTGGGAATTGCTGTTGGAGCCTCAGCGCAATACCTATTGTCTCATCAATCACCTCCTCCCCGCACATCAACAGTTACAGACGTTACTGATGAGCTAGCTAATACTTTGAAGCTAAGCCAATCTCAGCGCTCTCAGGTTGAGCAGATACTCAACGAATGCCAACTGCAATATCAGGATATAAAGAATCAAACACGCCCGCAATTCCAATCTGTAAGAGAAAGTACCCGGAGCCGCATACGCGCTTTGCTATCCCCTGAGCAGCAGGCACTATACAATCAGTGGCTTAAAGAGCTAGATGCAAGGCGCGAAAAGAAAAATTCTGAGGAAGGAAAACAGACAGACAAGTAGCCGCTAACCATGACTGAAGTAAAAATTCGACAGCGCTCCCGCTTCCCTGCTTTGCAGGCCCTTTTACTAATTGTTTCGATATTTATCGGATTACTCCCCACAGGCTGCCGAAGAACCGGTAAGCAGGGCGAGTTAGTCGTAATACTTGAAAAGCGCATAGAAACGTTCGATCCGCGAGTCAGCGCAGATTCCGCCGCTGAAAGAATGCGACAACTGATGTTCAACGGGCTTACGCGAAAGGACGATAAATTCGACCCAGTGCCTGATCTCGCTGAAAAATTTGAATCCTCTCCTGACTACAGAACCTTCACTTTCTATCTGCGCCCCAATGTCAAATTTCATAATGGTCGTGTTCTTTCCGCTGCGGATGTCAAATATACGTTCGACACAATGATGGCAAAGGGCTTCAGGTCCGCCAAGCGAGCCGAACTGGAACGCGATCTCGCATCAGTCGAACTAGACCCTGCCAATCCCTTTAAAATTGTTTTCCACTGCAATACCGCGTGCCCAGGCTTCGCCAATACTATTCTGCCAGTAGGGATAGTTCCTGAGGGAACCTCAGAGCAACAAGCTAAGCATCCTATCGGAACAGGTCCTTTCAAATTTGAAAGCTACTCCGAAGATCAGGAAGTCTCTCTAAGCGCCTTTGACGATTACTTTGAAGGTCCTTCGAGTATCAAACGTTTGACTGTCAGAATAATTCCCGATAACAGCACCAGAGAAAGCGAATTGCGGAAAGGCTCGGCAGATCTGGCGATCAACGCAGACTTCGATCCTGTAACAGTAGAGAGCTTGCAGACGGCTCCCGGCGTCAAGGTGGAAATCACCGATGGAACCAACATCACGCATCTTGGCGTCAACTTGCAGGATCCGATTCTGAAAGACCGGCGTATCAGACAGGCGCTGTCATATGCAATAGACCGAGAAGCTATCATTCGGGATGTGTATCGGGGACAGGCGCGACCAGCCCATAGTGTGCTGCCGCCGGGTCAGTGGGCCTTCGAGCCGAACGCCACCGATTACAAATATGATCCGGAGCGAGCTAAGAAGTTACTGGATGAGGCAGGAAAGACCGAAAAAAATGGGCAGCCTAGGATGAAGTTGTCTCTCAAAACCTCACCTCTCTCAGTTTCCCGCAAAGTTGGCGAAACGCTGCAGGAGCAAATGCGGCGCATAGGAGTCGAACTCGAGTTGCAGCCTCTGGAACGTCAGAAGCTAAGCCAGGATATGAACGACGGGAATTTTCAGTTGTACCTGAACACCCTCGTTGGTGGTAATCAGAGCGTTGACATCTTCAAATTCGTCTACAGTTCAAAATCGATCCCTCCCAACGGCCAAAACCGCTCTCGCTACAACAATCCTCTGTTGGACAAACTGCTTGATGAAGCGCAAACAGCGCCAAGAGAGCGAAGAAAAGAGATATTTTCCCAGGTTCAGAAAACGCTCGCTGACGACCTTCCGCAAATTTACCTGTGGTACCCGGCTACGGTCGTCGTCTATAGAGATAGGGTGAGTAATGTGAAGATAGACCCGTCAGGAGACTGGCGCGCAATACGTAACATGAAGGCTGGTAGCTAGCGGCTTCTTTTTCTCCCGCAATCGGTCAACTTTTCAGACCGATTGATCTATACTGCCCGCACATTTTCAGATCTCGATACGATTTTCGTTGTCAAACTTTCAACAGCGCTGCTGCAAACCTGACGGTTTACAGCATTCAATAAAATGGGAGGATCTCACCATGGGCGAGATGACAAGGAGGAACTTCGCTAAAACCGCCGCAGTCGCCAGCGTCACAACGGCCCTGAGCTATTCCAACATCATCGGCTCAAATGACCGCGTAAGGCTTGGCTTCATTGCCCTCGGCAATAGGGGCGATCAAGTGCTAGACGCCTTTCTCGCGCATAAAGACTGCGAAGTCACAGCCGTCTGCGACATCTATCAACCTTACATGGACTTCGCATCGAAAAAGATCGGCTCAAACCCAAAACAGTTCAAAGACTATCGCAAACTGCTTGAATTGAAAGGCGTGGACGCGGCGGTTATCTGCACGCCCGATCACTGGCACGCGCTGCAAACGATCCAAGCCTGTCAGGCCGGCAAAGACGTTTATGTCGAAAAACCGCTCTCGCTCACTGTCGCTGAAGGCCGCAAGATGGTTGAAGCTGCGCGCAAATACAATCGCGTCACGCAAGTCGGGATCAACCGCCGATCTTCTCAATTCGTCCGGGAAGCGGCTGATATCGTGCGAAGCGGCTACATCGGCAAAATCATGTCCGTCCGCGCATTTCACATCCAGAACGAATGGCCGAAAGGCATCGGCAATCCGCCGAACGAAAATCCGCCGGCTGATTTCGATTGGGAGGCCTGGCTGGGGCCAGCGCCGAAGAAGGCTTACAACAAGAATCGCACGTTCTACCGCTTTCGCTGGTTCTGGGATTATTCAGGTGGACAACTCACCAACTTCGGGGTGCATTACCTTGACACTATCCATCTGGCTTTGGGGCAGGACACGCCGACAGCCGTCACTGCGATGGGCGGCAAATTCGCCATTGAAGACAATCGCGAGATTCCCGATACGATGGAAGTTCTGTGGCAATATCCCGGCGGAACGCTGGTCACGTTCACGCAGATCAACGCCAACGCCGCGCCAGCCAGCTTGAGTAACACAGTTGACGTGGAATTTCGCGGGACAAAAGGCACGTTGTATCTGAAAGGCTCCAGCTACGAAGTCGTTCCTGACAACATTTCGCCGAACGAATTCTTTGCGCGCTCACCACTCAACCGCGCGAACGATAACTGGCGCAAAGGCTCGCAGCCAATGATCGAAGCGAAGTCTGGCAGAGGCGACGCTGATACCAAACATCATGCGCGCAACTTCCTTGATTGCGTCCGCAGCCGCAAGGAGACCAATTGCGACATCGAGGTTGGCCATCGCTCGACCAGCGCGCCGCTCATCGGCAACATAGCGTACAAGATGAAAGCTTTTCTCGAATGGGATGGCAAAGCCGAGCGGTTCACTAACAACGCGGCGGCAAACAAGCTGCTGAGCTATCAGTACCGCGCGCCGCACAAATTCACTGCTACAGTTTAATTCCCTGAGAGCATGCGCATCCCGGACGAGCGCACGCATCCCTGCGTGCGCTCCCATCATTTCCGAGGAGTGGCTTTGAATACCAGACGAGACTTCATCAAATCCGCTGTCGCCTTCTCTGTGACCTCCGCATTGCCGAATGTTGCGTTATCCAATGGCTTCAACGGTACGATTTGCCTCTTCTCAAAACATCTGCCGGCGATGGATTGGGCGAGGATGGCTCAGGCTGTGAAGAAACTAGGCTTCGGCGGGATTGATCTGACTGTGCGGCCTGGCGGCCACGTGCTGCCTGAACGCGCGGTGGAAGATTTGCCAAAGGCCGTCGCCACCATTCGCGCCGGAGGCTTGAGCGTGCCGATGATCACCACAGGGCTGACCTCAGCCGGCGATCCAATGGCGAATCCGATTCTCTCTGCTGCCGGCAAGCTCTCAATTCCCTTCTTCAAACCCGGCTACTACAAATACTCATTCGCCGACGTACGCGGCGAACTTCAAAAAGCAATGAGCGATTTCCGCAGGTTGACTGAATTGAGCAAACAGAGCGGCGTGCAATGCGGATTTCACAACCACGAAGGCTACATCGGCGCGCAGTTCTGGGATGTCGCGCAAACGATTGATCAACTCGATCCGAAGTGGGTCGGGTACTATTTCGACATCCGCCATGCGGTTGCGGAAGGCGGCGGCGCGGGTTGGAAGATCGCGCTCAATCTGGTCGCGTCGCGCATCAAGATGATCGCGGTCAAAGACTCTTACTGGGACAAAACAAGCCGGGGTTGGCGGCAGGTCAATTGTCCGCTTGGCGAGGGGATGGTTGACTGGAAGGCTTATTTCAAGACGCTGCGACAGGCCAATTTTCACGGCCCCATCTCGCTGCACCTCGAGTACGACATTCCAGGCGCGACGAAAGCTGCGCAGGAAGAAAACACGCTGGCTGCGGCGCAACGCGATCTTGTGTTTTTGAAGGCGCGATTGCAGGAGGCTTACCAATGAGCGGTCAAACAGGCAATCAGACGCGTCGCGATTTTCTTCTGGCTTCCGCCATCGCATCAGCCGGATTGCCGTCATTAAACGTCCTCGCTTTTTCAAACAACACATCTGACATTCGCATCGAAGACCTCTCTTTCGGCTACGAAGAATTCCTTTACCGCGCGCCTTACAAATTCGGAGGCGTGCCGGTTGATCGCGCGACAATCCTCAATGTGAACGTTACAGTGCGCGCGCGCGACGGTAGGATGGCGAAAGGTTTCGGCTCAATGCCGATGGGCAATGTCTGGTCGTTTCCTTCCCGCGAGATGTCTTATGACAGGACGCTCGGCGCGATGAAGGCTCTGGCTGAGCGTGTCGCCAAAATCACTTCCGGCTACAAGGAATTCGGTTGTCCGATTGACATCAATGTCGCGCTCGAACCGGAATATCTGAAGGCCGCTGGCGAAGTTTCGAAAGAGCTGAAGTTGGTGGCGCCGATCCCGAAGCTCTGCACGCTGGTCGCGGCAAGCCCATTTGACGCTGCAATTCATGACGCGTTCGGTAAGATTCACCATCGGAGTTGTTATCAGATGTATGGACGCGATCTGATGCCGCGCGATTTGTCTAACTATCTCAACGCCGATTTCAAAGGCGAGTATCTGAATCGTTACATCTTGCCAACGCCAAAGCCGCAGATCTCCATGTTCCATTCGGTCGGCGGCGCTGACACTGTGTTGCCGTCGGAGTTGAAACAGCGGCTCAACGACGGGATGCCGGAGACGCTGGCCGAGTGGATCGGGTTCAATGGCCTGACTCACATCAAAATCAAATTGCAGGGAGAGGATTTGAAGTGGGACATCGAGCGCACGGTCAACATTGATCGCGTGGCGAGCGAGACGAGGCCGAAAACTGGTTGGAAATATTGCGTTGATTTCAACGAACGCTGTCCGAACGTCGAGTACGTGCTGGAATATCTGCGCAAGGTGAAAGAACTGACGCCACGCGGCTTCGACCGCATCCTTTATCTCGAACAACCAACGGCGCGCGACCTCAAGGCCAATCGCCAAAATGTGATGCATGACGCGGCAAAGCTTCGACCGGTGGTGATTGATGAATCGCTGACCGATCTTGAAAGCCTGCTGCTGGCGCGCGAGATGGGCTACACGGGTGTGGCGTTGAAGGCATGCAAAGGGCAATCGCAGGCGATGCTGATGGCGGCGGCGGCGCAGAAGTACAAAATGTTTTTGACTGTGCAGGATCTGACTTGTCCCGGCGCGTCACTGATTCACTCGGTCGGTATCGCCACGCATGTGCCGGGCGTGGCCGGTGTTGAAGCCAACTCCCGTCAGTACGCGCCTGCGGCCAACAAACCCTGGGAAAAACGCTTTCCGGGGTTGTTCATCATCAAAGATGGAACGATGAAAACGGCGAGTCTGAATCGGAGAGGTCTTGGCGCGGTTGATTGATTCGCCGCCTCTCACGACAACAGAAGTTCCAAATCCTCTTTCGCCAGATTGCGGATCAGACTGTTGTCGGCGTTGATAATCGCGTCGGCCAGATCGCGTTTAGTGTTCTGCAACGCGAGCACTTTCTCCTCGACAGTGTCTTTGGCGATCAACCGATAAGCGAAAACCCTCCGCGTTTGACCGATGCGGTGCGCGCGGTCAATGGCCTGAGCCTCGACCGCCGGGTTCCACCAGGGGTCGAGCAGATAGACATACTCAGCCGCAGTCAAATTCAATCCCAATCCGCCAGCCTTCAAACTGATCAAGAACAATTTGCAAGCGGGATCGTTCTGGAACTTTTCGACTCGCGCCTGCCGGTCGCGCGTCTTGCCGTCGAGGTATTCGTATTCGATCTTTTCTTTGTCGAGATGCCCGCGCAGGATCGAGAGGAAGCTGGTGAATTGCGAAAAGACCAGAACCTTGTGATCCTCCTCGAAGAGTTCGATCAGTTGCGGAACCAGCGCGTCGAGTTTTGCTGAAGTTTCCTTGACGCGTTTCTTATCAATCAATCCCGGATGACACGCGGCCTGGCGCAATCGCAGCAGGGCTTCCAGCACGTGCATCTTCGATTTCTGAATGCCTTCGCGCGCGATCCGATCCAGCAGCGTGTTGCGGTAATGATCGCGCAGTTCGTTGTAAAGCTTGCGCTGTTTCGGTTCGAGTTCGCAGAAGATGGTCTGCTCCTGCTTCTCCGGCAGGTCCTTCGCCACCTGGCTTTTCGTGCGGCGGAGGATGAACGGGCGCAGAGCCTGAGAGAGCATTTTGCGCGTCTCTTCATCAGGATTGCGAGCCGCGTTGCCCGCGAGTTTGAAGACCGAAGCTGCGCCGAGCATTCCGGGGTTCAGGAATTCAAACATGCTCCACAGTTCGCCCAGATGATTTTCAACCGGCGTTCCGCTCAGAGTCAGGCGGTGATCGCCCTGCAACAATCGCGCGGCCTTCGCCGAAGCCGTGTCTGAATTCTTGATCGCCTGCGCTTCATCCAGGATGACGTAATCGAACCGCCGGTCTTTGAACAAAACCGCGTCATTGCGCAGCGTGCCATAGGTTGTCAGGATCAAGTCGTATTCGTCGAAATGCTCGATACTCTCTTTTTCTCTGAACTGCCCCGTGTGATCGAGCACGCGCAGTTTCGGCGTGAAGCGCGCGGCCTCCTGCTTCCAGTTGAAGACCAGCGATTTCGGAACGACAGCTAAAGAGGGGGGGACAAGGGGACAAGGGGACAAGGGGACAGATGTATTTCTCGCCTTGTCCCCTCGTCTCCTTGTCTCCTTGTCCTCTTGTCCCTTTGCCGCTGTCTCCTTGTCCTCTTGTCCCTTTGCCGCTTCGCGCAATTTGCGGCGCTCCTCCAACAGCGCGAGCACCTGCACGGTCTTGCCCAATCCCATGTCGTCCGCCAGGCATCCGCCGAATCCGAATTGCCGCAGGAAGTTTATCCATCCCAGGCCGTCTTTCTGATAAGGCCGCAATTCCCCTTTGAACTCTTCGGGCGGATCGGAGGGTTTGATGCCGTTAAACCGCTTCAGTTCGTCCCGCGCATGAGCGAAGGCCGCATCGAAATCAGCTTCCGGTTGAGCCGCGAGCAGCGCATCGAGCACTCCGATTTGCGTCTTACGAAAACGCAGATGATCTTCGTGCGCTTCGCCCAGTCCCGCGATCAGGCCGTACTTCTTCATCCACTCTTCGGGCAACATCCCGTAAGTGCCGTCGTCGAGCTTGACCATGTTGTCGCCGCGTTTGAGCGCCGCCAACAATTCAGGCAACATCGCAAACGTCCCGCCGAAATCAACCGTGCCGTGCAACTCGAACCAGTCAATGCCGGAGCTGACCTGCATCTTGATCTCTCCGGGATTGCGAAACGTCTTGCCTTCGGCTTCGACGTGCCAGCCTTCAGCGACCAGTTGGCGGACAGTGCGCGGGAGTTTGGTAGGCGCGACTTCCCAGCCGGACTGCTTTTCGTAGTAGGTCGGCCCAACGTATTTCAAACCGATTTCGGTCAGATGATTCATCGCTGCTAGCTCAGCGCCACGGTCGCGCAGGAGATAGCGACGATTTTCGACTTCGTAAACGCCTCCGCGAGGATCGTCTTTGTCCAGCATGCAGCCTTGCGAATCCGGCGCATAATCGAACGAGAGGCGCGCGCGCAACTTGGTGCGGCGGTGCTGCGATTTGAATGTCAGGCAGGGTTGAGGCCTGACTGTGACTTCCTCGTAGCGCAATTCTTCCGGCAATTCGAGCCTGGGCGGATGCGACGCGCTCAGAACTTCGTTCATGAATTCGCCGATCTGATTTTCGGGAACGGCGAGCGCGCCGGCGCGTCGCAGAATTGAAATCCACTGGAACGCGCCGCCGTCATCAAG
>JAJVID010000147.1:12102-23750 GCA_022072205.1 Acidobacteriota bacterium | reverse complement strand
AATCGTAATCGTCATCGAATCCCGGAACCATCTCCAGCGGGCCGAGTTTGCCGTCGCCGCGCAGATACCCTTTTTCATTCGCTGCCAAAATTGTCGCCCAGAGGTGCTTGCAGGGCGCTGTATTGAACTGCGGACAGTCGCAATAAACAACGAGCTGATCGTCTTCGATTGAGAGATCAACTTCATAAGTCCTGCTCCCACGCACCCTGGCGTGAACCTGCCAGTTCGAGCCTTCCTTGATCTTTACCCGGCCCTCCTGAAAGTAATCTGAGCCGCGCGAACGAACTGCGCTAGAAAAATCGCTTGAGAGTTCTGTAATGAGTGTCATAGCCGATAATCAATGTGAATTGACGAAGTGGCTATTGTAATTGAAATCGCGTCGCTGTCACACTAACGATGATTGAAAATCTTTGCGAACTCTGCCGGGTCAATCTTCGGCTTGCGGTCGTAAGTCATCAGTCCATTGATCTCCTGTTCGACATCGGTCAGTTGCGTGTAGCAGTAACCAGCCCAGACCGGATTCGACCTCAACGCTTTGATCAGCCCGTCAAGGCGCATCAGAAATGCCTCTTTCGTCGGCTCAATGCCGGAATATCCCCATTCGTTTTCGGCCACCGGTGCGCCCAGACGGTAAGCGATGCCGCCGAACTCCGTCATCAGGAATGGCGCGCCGTTGTATTTGAAGCCGTAGGCCAGCGCCTCGCGTCCATTGCGCGGAATACGATTCGGTTCAGTCACCAGATGTTTGTACTTGGCGGCCAGTTCTTCACCTGTGCGCGCGTAATCGTGCAGGCCGAAAATGTCCGTCTCGTCGGTGTGTTCCCAACCGTCGTTGTCAGTAACCAGGCGCGATTGATCGAGAGAACGCAGTAGGTGGTACATCGTTTTCATATGCTCCTGCTGCGCTTTGTTCGTCAAGATCTGGTTGACGCCCCAGCTTTCATTGATCGGCGTCCAGACGATAATCGAAGGATGGTTATAGTCGCGGTTGACGATCTGCGTCCACTCATCAATGAAGCGCGCTGCATAATCTTCGTTGTACTCCTGCGCGTTGGCCATCTCGCCCCATACGATCAAGCCGAGTTTGTCTGCCCAGTAAAGCCAGCGCGGGTCCTCGACCTTCTGGTGTTTGCGGGCGCCATTGAGTCCAAACTTTTTGGTCATCTGGATGTCGTACCTGATAGCCTCGTCGCTTGGCGGCGTCAATAAACTGTCGGGCCAGTAGCCCTGATCGAGTACGAGCCTGAGATAATACGGCGCATTGTTGAGATAGATTTTGCCGTCGTGAACCGAGACCTTGCGCTGGCCAAAGTAGCTCTCGACGCGATCTACCGTTTGCCCGTTCGCCGCGACCAGTTCGACCGTCAGGTCGTAGAGCGTCGGACGTTCGGGAGTCCACAGTTGCTGTCCGTTGAGCTTCAGCACGGCCATTGGTCGCGAGGTCGAGACTGAAATTTCCGATTGTGTTTGCAGATTGCCGTTCAATTTTACGGTCGTCCTCAGCTTGAGATCAGAGCCGAGCTTGTTAAGCACGGCCTCGACGCCTACCTGCGATTCGTCAACGTTCGGCGTGACGCGCAGCCGTTTGACGTGAACCGCTGACGCCGCTTCGATCCAAACCGGTTGCCAGATGCCCGTCGTGCGCGTGTACCAAATGCCCTGCGATTTCGGCTGCCAGTACTGCTTGCCGCGTGGGATGCTGCGATCGGTTCCCGGATCCCACACGCGCACGGTGATCACATTGTCGCCCGATTTCAGGTAATCGGTGATGTCCAACGCGAATCCGACGTGACCGCCTCGGTGATCACCGGCTCGGTCGCCATTGACCCAGACAGTCGCTTCGTAATCAACCGCGCCAAAATTGAGCATTACGCGCTTGCTCTTGAAACTGGCTGGAATCTGAACGGAGCGGCGATACCAGACCACGTCGTGAAATGCGGTGTCGCTAATGCCGCTCAGCCTGCTTTGAAAAGCGAAGGGAACCTGAATCGTCTTCGTGAAATTCCTGCCGCCCGCGTACCAGCGCTCGGCCAGGCCTCGATCCTGATCGTCAAACTCGAACTCCCAGCGCCCGTTGAGCGTCTGCCAATCGGCTCGCATCATAATCGGGTTTGGATGTTCAGGGCGTGGAATGTCCGTTTGCGCTGCGGCGATTGAACCTAATAGTGATAGGACGAGCGTCAGCAAACCGCTGGAAATATATTTAGTCATATACAGACCCTTGTTTTCAGATTCTGTTATCAGACTCAATCTCCCATGCTTCTTTTTGATCACACCAACTCACCTTATGATCGAGGGTGGAACTGTTTATAGGCCGATTTCAACCGGTCATTAGTCACATGCGTGTAAATTTGCGTGGTGCTGATGTCACTATGACCAAGCATCATCTGCACCGATCTCAAATCGGCGCCATTTTCGAGCAAAGCTGTGGCAAAACTGTGACGGAGCATGTGGGGTGTAACGTGGCCAAGACCAGCCGACTCCCCATAGCCTTTGATGATCTTCCAGAATTTCTGGCGGGTGAGAGGCGCGCCGCCTGAATCAACGAACAGCAGGTCAGAACGCTTCCCTTTCAGCAGTCGCTGTCTTACAAGAAAGTAGTTTTTCAGGAAATGCAGCGCAGATTGTCCTACAGGAACTCGCCTCTGCTTACTCCCCTTTCCCAGACAACTCAGTATCCCCGCGTCAATCTCCACGTCTGAAATTTTGAGGTTTACCAGTTCGGAGACCCGCAGGCCGGCAGCGTAGAGCAGTTCAAGCATCGTGCGATCTCTGACTCCAATGTCGTTATTCAAATCGGGTTGCTCAAGTAGTTTATCAACCTCTTGCTGGCTCAAAAATCTGGGGAGAGTCTGCCAGGCTTTGCGAGCTTCCAGATATGCGGTTGGGTCTTGTTTAAGAAATCCTTCGGTCAGGGCAAATCTGAAGAAGCCTCTCAAAGAAGAGATGAACCTGGCGATGCTGGAGTCGCTCCGCTTTTCGTTTTTGAGATGCGAGAGGACATCAACCAGGTCATCGCGGTCGAGGGTAAGCAAGTGCTTCTCCTTTTTGGCTAGGAATTCACAGAGAATTTTCAGATCACTTTTGTAAGACTGAAGGGTATTGTTTGAAAGCCCCTTCTCGACTCGAATGGCGCTGATAAATTTTTCGATAAGCTTGTGATTGTCCATGCACTCGACCCCTTATGCTAAACTCCCACTTCCTTTTTTATCAGGTCAGTATTCGCTCGGATCAAACATCAATTCGTTATCAGACTCAAATTTCGCAGCAATACTAATCACGTCTCATTCAAACGTCAATCATGAAACTTAAGAAAATCTCTTCTGATCTGAATTGCGATCTAGTTGGTGACCCGGAAATGGAAATCGTAGGCGCGGGGCCGATTGAGAATGCAAAGCCGGGACAGATTACTTTTCTGAGCAACAGAAAATATCGGCGTCATCTGGCCACAACCAACGCTTCGGTGATCATACTGGAAAACGCTGACGACCTGCCTGAGGGCAAATCCGCCATTATCTCGTCAGATCCATATCTCACATTCGCAAAGGCGATGAATCTACTTCATCCGGCATTTGCGCCTGAGCGCGGCGTACACCCGACAGCGGTCATCTCTCCTACCGCAACGATTGGAGATAACGTATCAATTGGGCCATTTTCAGTGATTGAGGACAATGTGGTGATCGGGGACAATGTCTCGTTGCTTGCGCATTGCATGATCTATCGGAATGTTCGGCTAGGAAGCGATGTCTTGATCCATTCACATTGCGTAATCCGTGAAGGTTGCACAATCGGCGACCGCGTAATCCTGCAGAATCACGTCGTAATCGGCAGCGATGGTTTTGGATTCGCAAAGAGGCCGGACAATTCATGGCTCAAGATACCTCAGGCTGGCGTGGTGATTATCGAAGACGACGTGGAAATCGGCGCCGGATCGGCGATAGACCGCGCTACCATTGGCTCAACAATCATCGGCAAGGGGACGAAAATTGACAATCTGGTACAGATCGGGCATGGTTCATCGGTCGGACAGAATACGTTGTTATGCGCGCAAGTCGGATTAGCCGGCAGCACTCGCGTAGGAAATGAAGTTATTTTGAGCGGGCAGGTTGGCGCGGCGGGCCATTTGGAAATAGGTGACCGAGTGATTGCCACCGCTCAGACCGGCATTCCAAGTTCAGTTGAGGCGGAAAAAGTTATATCCGGATATCCGGCGATTGATAATCGTGTTTGGCTGAAATCATCCGCCGTATTCGCCCAGCTTCCGAAGCTTCAAAGAGAAATCAGAGAGCTTAAAGAGCGGTTGAGCAAATTTGAAAGCCAGCAAAATCTGTAGGCGCAGTTTTAGCGTTTTTCGTGGTGAGAGGAATAAATGCCTATCAAAGTAGAGAACAAAGCAACGATCAAACTTCCAAGAAAAACTGAAGAAACAATCCAGAGCGTTTTCGATGTGATTCCTAAAGAGCACACACGCAATCTAACCAAGGTCGTACTCGTGGACAGGATCGTCCCTGATTCCAGAATTCAAATTCCGAACGTCACGGATTTGCCCGGCCTGTACCACCCTCGGCAAGGGAACGTTCAACCCTGGTGCGAGATAGCTCTGGGCGCGCTCTTAACAACATCAGAAGGTTTTTTCAAAAAACTCGCGGCGCGGCTCAATTTCAAACCCAACCTGGCGTATCTGACTCTCAGCCTACAGGCGCAGCATTATTACTTGACCCTCTCGCACGGAATCAAGAAACACCAGTACGAAGGCGCCATCCGATCCTATATTGATAGATACCACGAAATATGGCGGGAGCAACAAGCCGGATGGCGAGCGAAACTTTTCAAACCGCTTCGCCCCTGGCTCGACAAATGGTCGCGTCAACTCAGGAAACGGTATCAAGCGGAGCAGAAACAACGCGGATCAGCTTAAGCTCTGGATTACCGCCGACTCAATCCTGACTCTCCATCAGTTCAGAGAGTAGTTTCTGAATCACCTGCAACAGTTCTTCTCTGGACACAGACGACTTGCGGAATTTCACTTCCACTGTGTAATCCTTGGCCGAAGACTGATGGCGAAAAACATAGGGTTGCGGGCGAGCCTGCTTCTTCTTACCGACTTTTCTGGCTTCATCCCGATTCATTCCCTGCTGCGAAACACGATTGACAAAATCGAACATTGAATCTGTGTTCGTTTGCCTCGCGACCTGCAACAGCATTGATTTGGAGTTTACGTTGGCCTTCTGACAGAGTTCTTTGATTTCAGCCGGCAATGCGGCAATGGTCAAGGATTCAGTCACGGACGACCGCGCTTTGCCGATCTTCCGGGCGATGTCCTCGTGGGTGTAGCCGAAGCGCTCGACCAGAGCCAGCAATCCGTCAGCTTCCTCGTAAGGTGTCAGGTCTTTGCGTTGCAGGTTTTCGATCAGCGCTATCTCCGCGACCGCCCGATCATCAACTTCCATTTCTATACAGGGAACTTCGTGTAGCCCTGCTTCTCTCGCGGCTCTGAACCGCCGCTCGCCGGATATAATCATATATCGTCCGCCAACCTGCGACGGACGAACAAGCAAAGGCTCAAGAACTCCCTTTTCCTTTATCGAAGCGATCAATTCTCCCAGATCGCCAATGTCTACTCGTGGCTGCTGCGGATTAGGTTCCAAGCGGTCTAACGGGATCATGCGCCCGATGGCCGCGCCACGAAATGACGATAGCTCTTCTACGTAGTGGCGATCATGTCTCATTTTTAAAGTTGAGGGTAAACCACGTTTAACTGGCACGGCGAATCACCTCTTCACATAAATTTGCATACTCAATTGCGCCAGACGAAGACGGAGCAAAAGTAAATATTGATTCCTTGTACGCCGGACTCTCTTCTAACCTGACAGATTTGGATATAGTGGTATCGAAGACTTTATCACCAAATACCTGATATATCTGATCATATATATCTCTTGATAAAGTAGTTCTTCGATCGTGCAACGTCACCACCACGCCTAAAACTTCAAGCTCAGGATTAGGTCTGGCCTTGATTCTTTCAATGGTTTCAAGCAGATCATCGGTGCCTTCAAGAGCAAAGTAAGATGATTGAATTGGAATTATCAGGTGGGTTGCGGCAACGAGAGCATTCACTGTTATCAAGCCAAGCGTTGGGGGGGTATCAATTACGACTACATCGTAGTTTTTACTGATGGGATCAAGCCGGTCTTTCAATCGAAACGGAGCATCGAGTTCTCCGATGAGTTCCCTTTCCAGTTTGGCCAGGTTTATTCGAGATGGAATTATGTCCAGGTTTTCCATCTTCGTCTTTTTCAAGAGATTATCTAACGTCAAATTCAGATCGGTCAGTAAGTCATAGATGGATAGATTGGTCTCCTGGTTATCAATAAACGATATCGTACTGTTTGCTTGGGGATCCAGGTCCGCCAGCAAAACCTTCTTGCCTTTTTGTGCAAGGGCGGCGGATAGATTGATTGCAGTTGTGGTTTTGCCCACTCCGCCCTTTTGATTTGCAATCGCAATCTTGATGCCTCGCAAAACGGCCTCCCCTTGGGCTAAATCCATTTAGGTAATGTTGTCCTTGTTGAAATCAGAGAATGACTTCGGCGTGCGATCTAAATCGAACCCTATTTCCAGTGAAGCTCCCTGGTGATTTTCAGGGCGCTCCTTTTAGCGTTACATCTTATAATCACTAACATCATCAATCTCTTCGGGCCATTCGACCTCTTCATCAAAATTGTCTTCATCCTGGGCTTTCTCACCATCGTTATGCCTGGAGGCTTCCAGAACTTCTTCACGGATAAAGATCGGGCAGTCGGCTCGCAGAGCTAAAGCGATGGCGTCGCTCGGCCTGGAATCTATCAGAACCATTTCGCCGTTATTCAAAACCTCGATCACCGCGTAGAATGTATTATCGCGAAGTTCGGTGACGACCACTCGTTTAACCACGCCGCCCATCTGCGTTATCACATTTCTGAGTAAATCGTGCGTCATCGGACGTTGTGGAGCTAGCTTTTCGATCTCAGAGGCAATCGAATTGGCCTCGTAAGGTCCAACCCAGATTGGCAATATCCCTTCACCATCCAGTTCTTTGAGCAGAACTATCGGAGAATTTGTAGTAGGGTCAACTAAGAGACCTCGGATTTTGACTTCTAATTCCATATGTAACCTTTCAGCTTAAATCTAAGCCTTCACCATCACACCATACAAACTATGACTTTTTACCTCAGTTACCTTTACCTGCGCCAACCTGCCCAACATATCAGAGGCGATTGGAAAATTAACCACTTTGTTGCATCGCGTATGCCCAGTATAGTCCGAGGACGATCTTGAACTCATTCCCTCAACCAGCACTTCAACCGTTCGCCCAATATATCTTTCGTAACGCCGTTTCTGAATTCGATCCTGCAAATCCTGTAGCATCAAAAATCTTTCCGTTTTAACCTCTTCAGTAATTGAATCGGCGTACGCGGCTGCCGGCGTTCTAGGTCTCGGTGAGTATTTGAATATGTACAAACCATCGTATTCGACCTCGGCCACCAGACTCATCGTCTCGCTGAAATCGTCATCCGTTTCCCCCGGAAATCCAACTATCATGTCTCCGGTGATCGCGATATCTTTTTTTGATCGCTTAATGGCTTCGATCTTATCAATGTATTCGCGCCTGGTGTACCCTCGGCGCATCGCCCTCAGCACACGATCATTTCCAGATTGAGCGGGTAAATGCACCCACTCGCAGAGATTGTCATGTTCATCCATAACTCTTACTATCTCATCGTCGAAATCTCTGGGATATGAAGTCGTGAATTTAATTCTCGGAACACCGCTTTCCTCAGCCACTCGGGCAAGCAGCCTGGCGAAGGTGATCCCGGCGCTTTCTTCAGCAGAAACCAGGTTGCCGTGATACCGTCCGCTCAGACCGTAACTGTTGACATTCTGTCCCAACAAATGAATTTCCTGATACCCCTGCTTGCCAAGTGACTTCGCCTCCTCAACAATTCGGTCGGCTGGGCGGCTGCGCTCACGTCCGCGAGTGAAAGGAACGATGCAGAACGAGCAAAATTTGTTACAGCCTTCAGTGATAGTGATATAGGCAATGTGTTTTGTCTGTCTGTTGTCGGCTTGCAGTTCCAGGAACTCAGCTTCCTTGCTGAGGCGAACATCTATAACTCTGTCAAATCCCTTATCCAACTGCTCCATCAAATTGGGCAGGCGCGGGATGGCCTGCGTCCCCATCACCATCTTGATGTCCCGGCTGCGTTCGAAAAGGCGATCTGCCTCCGCCTGAGCGACACAACCCATGACCCCAAACACCGGCAATTTTTTGCCACGCGCGGCTTTTGATATATCTCTCTTAATCTCATTTATTCTGGTGTAGACCTTGCGTGCGGCCTTTTCTCTGACCATGCAAGTGTTTAGCAGCACCAAGTCAGCTTCATCCACTTCGGATGTCTGAGCGTATCCCAGGTCAGAAAGCATGTACGTAGCCTTCTCGCTATCGTGAACATTCATCTGACATCCGTAGGTTTCCAGATAGACCTTCTTATTCATACTCACGTAAAATTTCAGGTTTTCACTATAACATCCAGAGAAGAAAGAGATTTATATTACAGTTAAAACCTGATGAATCACTTTAACTCGTTCGGATTTGCTCAAATCCCTTTCAATTCTCAACGGCGACCGATTTGATTAATTCCTTCGCGTGCTTTCTGGCAGAGGCTGTGACTTCAGCCCCGCCTATCATTCTTGCAAGTTCTTCGATCCTGCCCATCTCATCAAGTTCGGCCACCTTCGTAAGAGTTCTGCCGTTCACCACATCCTTATTCACCAAAAAGTGAGCGTCAGCATACCTGGCGATCTGGAGTTGATGAGTTACGCATAAAACCTGATTGGTCTTCGCCAGCCTTCGCAGTCTCATCCCGACAGCATCCGCGACTTTTCCTCCTATCCCAACATCTATTTCATCAAATATCAAAGTCTTGGGAAACAGCGAAGGCGACGTGATTGTTTTGAGCACCAACATCAATCTTGAAAGCTCGCCTCCAGATGCGACGCCATTCAAGGGCCTAACATCTTCACCCGGGTTGGCGGAGAAGAGAAAATCAGCGTCCTCTGCCCCTGTGCGCCTGATCCCCCTCTCATTATTCCAATTCATCAACGATTCCAGCTTTTGAACCAACTGTCCCTTTTGCGCTTCCCTTAATCGCACCGAAAAGCGCGCGTTACCAAGCGAGACATCTTTAAGCTCTTTGTTGATGGCAGTTTCAAATTTCGCAGCCGAACCCTTTCTCAACTTACTCAGGGCAGAAGACTCTTTATCATAATCTTCAATCGCCTGCTTCAACTGCGACTCCAACAACTGACTATGCTCATCGCTGTTTAGCAATTGCTGCTTACGCTCAGTCAACTTGGCGCAGGTTTCAATCGCTGCTTCCAACGAACCGCCATATTTCCTCTTAAGGCGGCTCAACTCCATTAGCCTGTCATCCACCGTTCTGAGCCGTTCGGGTGATGCCTGAATGCCGCCATAATACTCACCCAAAAAGAACGCTATGTCATCGAGAACATATTTGACTGTGGATAATTGCTCTAGATGAGTAGTAAAGCGATTGTCCACCGCCGCCAGATCGTTGAGTCTCTTCTGAATAATTGCGACATCGGAAAGGATTGATCTCTCGTCATCGTAAATTTTCTTATAAGCTTCACCGGATAATTCAGCAAGTCTCTCCGCATTCACAAGCAGATTGCGTTCCGCTTCCAACTCCACATCTTCGTTTGGCGCAAGATTCGCCTGTTCGATCTCGGCGATTTGAAAATTCACCATATCCAGAGCCTGCAAGCGCTCCGACTCACTTTGCCTGATCTGCTCCAACTCCCTGGCGATTCGCTGCAAATTATCATAAGCCTGCGCCACGCGAACACGACTTTTCGAGGCCCCGGCGAATGCGTCGAAAAGATTGAGGTGAACTTCGGGCAATAGCAGGCTTTGCTGGTCTCCCTGACCGTGAATATCAATCAGGTGAGGCTGTATGGACTTTAGCAATCCTATATTCGCAACCTGATTGTTGATAAATATTCTCCCTCGCCCGTTTGCGACCAGTTCTCTTCTGATCAGCACCTCATCTTCGCTAACACCGACACCAGCGTCCGCGAGCAATTCCTCAAGGGGAGTATTACCTTCAATATCGAAGACTCCTTCAACGAATGCGCGGTCTTCTCCCGTCCTGATAAAATCCGGTGAGGAGCGTTCTCCAAGCAACAAGCCCAAAGCGTCAATCAGGATGGACTTTCCCGACCCGGTCTCTCCGCTCAAGACGTTAAGCCCCTGCCTGAACTCTACTTGCAACCGATCAATTACCGCAAAATTTACGATATTCAAAAGTCGCAGCATACACTCAAATACACGATTGGCTGTTTTAGAAACTCATTTACGTCGCTACCTGGAAGGATTATACTTCGAGCCACCCCAAGCGCGATAAGACTATCTTTTATGTCAATTCACTGGAAAGGAAGTGATTCATGCAGCGGTACAGATATTTAGTCTTCGCCACGATTCTGTTTTTGATTGTTGGAGCAAGTCTTCCAAACAGCAACGACAAAGAATTGATCATCAGATTACAGGGTGAAATCCTCGTGCTTCAAAGACAGATAAGAGACCTACAGGAATCATTCGACAAATGGCACGTAAAATCCGAGACCTCGTTAAACAATCTGAGCAGCGCTTCTGAGACTTCGGGCAGAACTTTATCATCAATCGAAGATAAGTTACAGCGCAATCAAGGATCACAAAACAATGCCGTCGCCGGAGTCAACGCGCACCTCGCAAAAATTTCCGAACAGGTTTCTCTCAACAACCAGCAAACCGCGCAGATGAATCAACAAATCAGCAGCCTCAGGCAATCATTGCAGGAATACCAACAGAAACTGCGCGAGAAGGAGGCCTCTGACCTCAAACCTGATCCCAACGACCCGGAAATGGCGTTCGCGCAGGCATACTTGAAATACAAAAACAGTGAATACGGCGCCGCCATCAATCTCTTCAGAAACTACCTGAGCGTTTTTGGCCAGTACGAAAAGGCTGATGACGCCGCGTTCTGGATCGCCGAGAGTTTCGCCGCTCAGGGGAGATTTACCGAAGCCCTGAGCGAATACAACAACGTCCTGACCAAATACCCCAATGGAGATAGAGTTATCAGCGCTCGGCTCAAAAAAGGAGTCACTTTGCTTCGGCTTGAGAGACGCCAGGAAGGTGTCGAAGCGCTTAAGGCTGTGATCAATCTCTATCCAAACTCACATGAGTCCGAAATGGCTCGGTCTGAATTGACCAGACTGGGTGAGATGTGAACTTTCAGCTCAGCAGGGACGCCCCTCGGAACGCCCGGGCAGCGCCCCAACTCAGCACAACCAAACAACCATCGGAAGGAGAACCTTATGGCTTCATTCAACAGAATCACAATCGTCGGCTATCTGGGCAGGGACCCTGAAATCAGATATACCCCAGATGGACAGGCTGTTTGCAATTTCAGTGTAGCGACGAGTGAAAAGAGAAAGGACCGTAGCGGGGAAGCTCAGGACATCACCACATGGTTCAAAATTACAGTGTGGGGAAAAAGAGCCGAAATCGCCAATCAATATCTTTCTAAAGGCAAACAGATATACATTGA
>JAJVID010000147.1:0-12002 GCA_022072205.1 Acidobacteriota bacterium | reverse complement strand
GGCGTCTCTCCATAAAATCGCCGCGCAGCCTTCAGGCGTGATTACCGAATAGATGCCGTTTTCGAGAATGTTCGTCACATCGCCCACGCCAATCGCCAGCGCCCCACCCGATCCGCCTTCTCCGGTTATCGTCACAATGACGGGGACTTTCAGCCGCGCCATTTCACGCAAATTGACGGCGATTGCTTCCGCCTGGCCGCGCTCTTCAGCGTCTATTCCCGGATAGGCTCCAGGCGTGTCAATCAAAGTGAATATTGGCCGCCCAAATTTTTCGGCCATCTTCATCACCCTCAAAGCTTTTCGGTATCCGTCAGGCTTGGGCATGCCGAAGTTTCTCGTTTGCCTTTCGCGCATGTCCCGGCCTTTTTGATGGGCTACGACGACAACGGGGCGATATTGAAACCGGGCGGCGCCGCACACGATGGCAGGGTCATCGCGGAATTTACGATCGCCATGAATCTCGCAAAAATCTGTGAAAACTCTGCTGATGAAATCCAGCGCATAAGGACGCCGATCGTGCCTCGCGAGTTGAACCCGCTCAATTGCCCTTCCGTTGTTCTGCTCGGGTTTTACCAGATTCATAATCTATCAAGCTCCTATTATTCGCCGACGACTAAATCAACCTGCCATCCATCACCGATCTTTGCGATTTCGCTGTTTAGTTCCGGCGAAACATTTATCCTGAAAAATTGCTGCGGTCTGAGGCGAACCGTCAAACCATCGGCGGTTTCAACCTCAAGTAAAACAGACGCCGCGCCTTGATGCCCGGAGATCAGATCGCCTAATGCCGCAAGTTTTTTATCCGTGACGGATGCTGCGGCCATCTTGACGACAATGGCTCTGGCGGCGCTCGATCTGGCTCTTTCCAGATGATGGACTTCCTGAGCGATGATCGTGGCGTCGCCCTCATCGGAGAGTTCCAGCCGCCCGCGAACCAGCACAACCTCATCGGATTGAAGAAGGCTCTTATACTTGTTGAACTGCTCAGGCCAGCAAACGACCTTCACAGCTCCGTATTGATCTTCAATCCGGAACAGGGCGAAACGATCACCTTTCTTGGTCGTCTTCGTCGCAAGCTCAACGATAATTCCCCCTATCGCGATCTGGTCCCCGTGCGCGGCTTCATCCAGATTGCCATTGTCGAACCGCGTCAGTTCCTTGATTGACTCGGCGTAATCCTCAAGCGGATGGCCGCTGGCGTAAAATCCAAGTGACTCCTTCTCAAAAGCCAGGCTCTCTTTCTTGCTCCACGGAGCGATAGTCGGGAGCGGCGGTTCCTCGATAGCTCCTCCGGACGCGCCGGTCATCGCCGCGAACAAATCAACCTGCCCGGAGAGTTTATCGCGCTGCGCCCGCGCTCCGTATTCTATGGCTTTGTCCAGAACCGCCATCAACGCTGCTCTGTTCGACGAGACGCCCTCGAACGCGCCGGACTTGATCAGCGATTCGAGCACGCGCTTATTCACCGCGCGCTGATCAACGCGTTCAGCAAAATCGTAGATCGAGCGGAACTCGCCGCCCTCCTCGCGTGCGCGAATAATCATCTGCACAGCCGAAGAGCCTAGCCCCTTTATGGCGGCTAAACCGAACCTGATGGCTTTCCCGACGGGCGTGAATCCCTCGTGGCTGGAATTGACGTCGGGGGGAAGAAGTTCGATCTCGAAGGTCTTCATCTCGCCGATATACCTGGCCAGCTTGGAGGTGTTGGCGATTTCGTTCGAGAGAACCGCCGCGTAAAAGTGCGTCGGATGATGCGCTTTCAAATAGGCGGTTTGATAGGCAAGGTAAGCGTAAGCGAAAGAGTGGGAGCGGTTGAAGCCATAATCGGCGAACTGGGCCATCAACGTAAAAATTCGCCGGGCTTTGTCCTCTTGAATCCCGCGAGCGACTGCGCCACCGATGAACTTCTCTTCGTGCTTGGCCATCTCCTCTTTTTTCTTCTTGCCCATCGCGCGGCGCATCAAGTCGGCTTCGCCGAGAGAATAGCCTGCGAGCGCCTGCGCGAGCTGCATGATCTGCTCCTGATAAACCAGAATGCCGTAGGTGTTTTCGAGAATCTCCTTCATTTGCGGCACGATGTAAGTCACCTTGCGGCGACCGTGCCGGCGTTCGATGTAATCATCTACCATTCCGCCGTCAAGCGGGCCGGGACGGTAAAGCGCATTGAGCGCCGAGAGATCCTCCAAACTCTCCGGTTTCAGCTTGCGACAGATTTCAACCATCCCTGAACTCTCGAATTGGAAAATCGCATTCAGCATCCCGTCTGCAAAAAGCTTCAACGCCGGCTTATCGTCCAGAGGAATGTTCGCAATATCTGGCCGGGCGCCGGTCTCACGCTCAATTGATTTGAGGCAGTCCTCGATGATGGTCAGAGTAGTCAGCGCCAGGAAGTCCATCTTGAGCATCCCGGTCTTTTCGAGATCGGACATCACGAACTGAGTCGTCAATTCGTCGTTTTGCCCTTTGCAAACCGGGATTAGCTCGTGGATCGGGAGCGGCGAGATAACCACGCCGGCGGCGTGAACCGAAGTGTGGCGGGCGCAGCCTTCCAACTTTCGGGCAATCTCGATCAACTCGCTGATCTTCTCGTCGGTTTCAATCGCCCTCTTCAGATCGGGATTCTGCTTGATCGCGTCGTCAATAGAAACGTTGCGGCCACGAACGGGCGGCGGAATCATCTTGGCGACCTTCTCGACCTCGGAATATGGCATTTCAAGCGCGCGTCCAACATCCTTGATCGCCGCCCGCGAAGCCATCGTTCCGAAGGTGATGATCTGCGCGACGTTCTGCCTACCATACAGTTCGCTCACATAATTGATTACATCACCACGCCCACGAACGCAGAAGTCAACGTCAATATCTGGCATAGTTACGCGTTCCGGGTTCAAGAAACGCTCGAAGAGTAGATCATATTGAAGTGGATCAACATCGGTGATTTTCAGGCAGTAGGCCACAAGACTTCCAGCGGCTGATCCACGCCCTGGCCCGACCGGAATCCCTTTTCTTTTCGCGTAGCGGATGAAGTCCCACACGATCAGAAAATATCCCGAGAACCCCATCCGCTTGATCGTTTCGATCTCGTGTGTCAGGCGATCCTGATATTTGGCCATCGGGCAACGCAACGATCCGCTCGCTTCCAACGAGGCCCACACTTCTCGCAGACGCTCCTCGAATCCATCGCGCGTCACTTGTTCAAAATAGCTATCAACCGTGTAGCCGTCGGGAACCGGATAGACCGGAACCTGGTCAATCGTCTTCGGGAATTCCAGATCACACTTCTCGGCAATTTCCAGCGTCCGGAGCAGCAGGTCTGGCTCTTCGCCGAACGTCTCCCACATCTCTTCCGCGCTTCGGAAATAGTATTTCGGGGAGCCGTAAGTCAGGCGATTGGGGTCGTTGATGGTCTTGCCCGTGCCGATGCAAAGCAACGTGTCGTGCGCTTTGACATCGGTATCCATCAGGTAATGCGAATCATTCGTCGCCACCATCGGGATGCCGGTCTTTTTTGAAAGCTCGACCAGAGGCTTGCGAATCCGCTTCTGAGCGTCGAGGCCGTGCTCCTGAATCTCCAGGTAGTAATTGCCCTTGCCCAGAATGTCCTGAAATTCCAGAGCCGCCCGCGCCGCATCGTCGAACTTATCTTGAAGCAGAAGGTGAGGTGGAACGCCGCTGATGCAGGCCGACAACCCGATAATTCCCTCGCTGTGCTTGGCCAGCAGTTCCCTGTCAATCCTCGGCTTGCGCCAAAACCCCTCGATAAAGGCATAAGACGAAAGCTTCACCAGATTGTGATAGCCAGCCAGGTTTTTCGCCAGCAGAACGATGTGGTTCGTGGCTTTCTCACCGGGAGCCAGTCCTTCGCCACCCTTATCGTGACGGCTGCCGCGAGCAATGTAAGCTTCAATGCCGATTATCGGCTTCACTCCCTCGGCTCTCATCTTGTGATAGAAAGACAACGATCCGTAAAGATTTCCGTGATCGGTTACAGCTACTGCGGGCATTTTCAATTCCGCCGCCCGTTTCGCCAAAGGTCCGATCTTTATCGCGCCATCCAACAGGCTGTAATCGGTGTGCAGATGCAGGTGAACAAACTGCTTATCCATAATTCAACTTTCGATTAAAGCATCTCTTTAAAGGAAAACTCTTGCTTAAAATTCAAAACACCAGCTTATTCCCACTCAATCGTGCTGGGTGGTTTGGAGCTTATGTCATAAACAACTCGGTTAATACCGCGAACTTCGCTGATGACTCTGCGGCTGATTGATTCCAGAACATCGAACGAAAGGCGCGCCCAATCGGCGGTCATTCCGTCCAGACTTTCGACCGCCCGGATAGCGACCACTTGCTCATAAGTTCGCTGATCGCCCATGACTCCTACGGTGTGGATCGGTAGAAGGACGGCGAACGCCTGCCAGAGTTTGTGGTAAAGCCCCGCTCGCTCTACCTCTTCGCGGACGATGTCATCGGCGTCCTGCAGGAGTTTCACTTTGTTGTGATCAATCGGGCCGAGAATTCTGACCGCCAGGCCGGGGCCTGGGAAAGGCTGCCGGTCAATCAATCTGTCGGGCAATCCCAATTCCCGCCCGACGGCGCGTACTTCGTCCTTGAACAGTTCGCGCAGAGGTTCGACCAATTGCAGCTTCATTTTCTCCGGCAACCCGCCAACATTGTGATGGCTCTTGATAACCGATGAAGGGCCTTTGACGGATTGCGACTCGATCACGTCAGGGTAAAGCGTGCCCTGAACCAGGAAGTCTACTTTGCCGAGTTTTGCAGCCTCTTCCTGAAAAACTTCAATGAACTCGTGGCCTATGATCTTGCGCTTTCGCTCAGGGTCTGCGACATCCTGCAAAGCTGATAGAAATCTTTCACCAGCAGCCACGCCTTTCACGTTCAATTTGCCGTAATCGTCAAAAGTTCTCAGCACTTTCTCGAATTCGTCTTTTCGCAGAAGTCCGTTGTCCACGAAGATGCAGGTGAGCCGGTCATCAATAGCGCGGGCGACCAAAGCCGCAGCGACCGATGAATCAACGCCGCCTGACAGTCCACAGACCGCTCTTCCACTACCAATCTGTTCTCTAATCCGGTCAACTGTGACATTGATAAACGAGGCGGCAGACCAGTCTCCGCTGCAACCGCAAATGCTTTTTACGAAATTGCCGAGTATCTTTTTGCCGTCGGGCGTATGCGCGACTTCGGGGTGAAACTGTAATCCGTAAATTCCCTTTTCAACATTCTCCACCGCGCCGAGCGCGTTATCAGTCTCAGCTATCACTCGAAATCCGGGCGGGGCTGTCGCCACGTGATCTCCGTGACTCATCCAAACAGGAAAATCTGGCGGGAGACCAGCAAGCAACTTGCTCTCACCCAGCAATTTGATCTGCGCCGCCCCGTATTCGCGACGGTTTGAAGGCTCCACTTTCCCGCCTAAGAAGTAGCTTAAAAGTTGTAAGCCGTAACAGATGCCGAGGACAGGAACTCCGAGATCAAGGATTTTAGGATTGCAATGAGGCGCTCCGTCTTCGTAAACAGAACTTGGCCCGCCAGAGAGAATTATTCCTTTGGGGTTGAGTTCACGAATCTTTTCTATTTCAGTATTGAATGGGTAAATTTCACAATAGACATCCAGTTCACGAATTCGCCGCGCTATCAGTTGAGTGTACTGCGCGCCAAAATCGAGTATCACGACGGTCTCGAAAGGTTTGGCCAAGAGATCGCTCCTTTTCTTCTGCTCTGGTCTTTGAATTTGCCTGATCTTGAATTTGAGAGAGAGCGTGAGTATACGTGAGCGAGTGACAGCGGACAATGCGCCAGAGAAGTCCAAAGCGTCTGCGGAATATTTCACCTTCGCTTCACGCTGAAGCGGAATCAGCCGGCTCTTCGGAACCGGACGAGGGGCGGCGGAACCGGCTAAATAGCGCCCATAATTTCATCAACGGCCCGTGAGAGGCGTAGACCAAAGCGATTAGCAGCAATACCCATTGCGAGTAAAACCAGATTCCCGCAACAAGTAGGGAAAGAAGCGGCAGCGTGATTAACGGCTTATTGCTCCTGGGGCCGATGTCTTTGAAGCTTGTGTACCTGACCTTGCTCACCATCAACACAGCCAAAAGCGTCATGCCGATCAGCAAAGCCCAGCTATATAACCTGAGTTGCTCGGCCTCGTAACTCGATAAGGGCTGGGGAACAAAGTGGATCACCGCCGCAAGCAATCCGGCGGCAGGCGGAATAGGAAGCCCTACGAAATATCGCTTGTCCAATTTCGGAGTATTGCCGGGCACGGAAAACCGTGGCGCTCTGGCCATCACGTTGAACCGGGCCAGTCTGAGCGCGCCGCAGATCAGAAAGAAGAATGAAATCCCCCAGGCCAGCCTTTCCATGCCGGGCGTCGAACCGTAGCCCCAGGTGTAGGCCATCACCGCCGGAGCGATTCCAAAAGTTATGACATCAGCGATGCTGTCCAATTCCACTCCGAATTCGCTGGTGGTTTTGGTCATGCGCGCGATTCTCCCGTCGAGTCCATCGAGCAGGACCGCGATGCCGATGGCGCGCGCAGCATTATCAAAAAGATGCATCGCCTGATCAGGAAACGCCTGATACCCCTTCACCGAATTTATCACCGCGTAAAATCCGCATAGGATATTCCCGATCGTGAACATGCTCGGAATGATGTATATCCCACGACGTATCCCCCGGCGAGGTGGATTCTCCTG
Source organism: Acidobacteriota bacterium (assembly GCA_022072205.1). Taxonomy (GTDB): domain Bacteria; phylum Acidobacteriota; class Blastocatellia; order RBC074; family RBC074; genus JAJVID01. The sequence goes on along the minus strand of JAJVID010000147.1, from coordinate 5,289 downwards.
GGGCTGTTCAATCTCACTCATAAATTTACCTTTTATCTAACGCTTAAGCGTCAGCCTAAGTCTTAAATCCTTTCCTTGTTTTAAGCAATCACCTGCCGTATCAGGCTTCAGCTCTTAATCATTGATTTACTCGATAAGCATTTCTGATTAGATGAGAATAGAAGGCCCTTCCCCCTAACGAAAACGGGAACACCAGTCGGTGTTCCCGTTTCCAATTTGCGTGTAGCCTTGTGTGAAAGACAGGTCTTCTAGTGAGAAGTGGGGCTGGTTTTATATTTGATCGCAATCGCCTCCATCTGGTCTTTCAGGAGCAACTTTTTCTTTTTCAAGATGGTTTCTTCGATCTGCTCTTCCTCGTTCGGATAGGGGAGGGATGAAAGCTCACTCAGGCGAGCCTCGTACCTTTTGTGCTCATTAGCTAATTCACGATATCTATCGTCATTGGCCAGAAGATAATCCTTCAAAGCCGTTTCGGTAGCTATTATGCTCATTGGCTTATCCTCCTCAGCAAGCAAAGTTGCCTGTGTTGTTGTTGATTAACGGTTAGTTGCTCAGCTATGTCGGCATAGTAATACAAGGGCGCGGGGCTTTCAAGAAACATTTATGATTTGATTTGAATTTCACGCGTGAGGAGTAAAGCGTCGTCTGATGGCGCAGCGTAATATCGCTTTCTGAAGCCGACAAGCGCAAATCCCTCCTTTTCATAAAACGCACGGGCAGGCAAATTAGCCGATCGGACTTCAAGCGTTGCTACAACAGCGCCTAGCCTGGCTGCGGACGACAAGGCTGAGGCCAGCAACATTTGCCCGATTCTCATGCGCCTGTATCGTTCATTGACAGCAAGATTGTCTATTTGCATTTCGTCCACAACCACGCTGCCCGAAAACATTCCCACGATACAGCGGTCTTCACCGTCTTCGATCGCCACAAGCAAAATCGCATTCTGATCCGGCAATATTTTTCGATAGCCATCCACGCCGCGGGAATTCAAGCCGCACTCTTTTTCCAACGCTACGACCAAAGGCAGATCGCCATCCGTCATTTGCGCGACTCTAACCACTATTACTGCCTCCATCTGATCTCTGCGTCAGATTGTCTGACGTAGTGTGGACTGACTGGCGAAAGCTGGCCTTTCTTTACTAAATCGCCAGCCATTCGAGCCAGGGCGGAAGACGTGTTAAAAGCCGGCTTGAAGAAAATCGTGCGTCTGGAGCCAGAAGCTGTGGCGATTACCATTTGCCGATTGATAAGGTCAAAAATCTCATCCTTATATTTAAGGCCCTCATCTCCGGTTATGATCAATGCGGATTGCTTCAAGTTTTGCATTAACACCTGGAAAACAACCGCGGGCTTGCCAACCATGTCATTGGTTGATCTATTAATAATGTTCCCTGCCGCAACTTCGCGTAACCCGCAATAAACCTCTCCTCTTCCGGCGGCGATCACCACTATGTGCTCACCGTCAGAGCCGGAAGCCAGCGCGTGAAGGTCGAGCGAATCCGCGCCCAGACATGGTTTACCCAAACTATCAGCCAGACCCTTAACGGCAGCCAGTCCGACACGCAGGCCTGTAAAGCTGCCGGGTCCAGTGGCTACGGCAAATGCGCTGATGTCCTGGATATTCATCTCCGCAAGCTGCAGGATGGTAGATATGTATGAAAAGAGGGTTTGGGAATGAGGGCGATTATTTCTGACAGTAAGGGCCGCTACTATGTTCTCTCCGCTGGAAATGGTCAGGTTCGCATCGGGCGAGGACGTATCAATCGCCAGGATGATTGGGCCAGGCCCGGACGCTTCAGAAGCTACTTTAAAACCAGTGTTTGACATAATTTCGAGGCGGATTATATATTCACGTTCGCAGTCGAAACAATTCAGACCAATCCAGCAACTTTGCTCTAAAACGACAAACCTTTAAGCCTATGTCTTCACCTGACAAGTCATCGCAGTTGACTCCCATGCTGCGTCAATATCACGAGATCAAAAAACAATATCCCGGCACGCTGCTTTTTTTCCGGATGGGCGATTTCTATGAGCTTTTCTTCGATGACGCGCTGATCGGATCGCGGGAGATGGAGATCACACTCACGGCTCGCCACAAGGAACGCGGGAATCCGGTGCCAATGTGCGGGATTCCCTATCACGCGGCGACCGGCTACATCGCCAAACTGGTTAAGAAAGGTTTTCGGGTGGCGATCTGCGAGCAGACGGAAGACCCGAAATCAACGACCAAGCTCGTGCGCCGCGAGGTTGTCAGAGTGGTCACTCCCGGAACGGTTCTCGAAAATCAGTTGCTGGAAACCAAGCAGAATAATTATCTGGCCTCGCTCTGCGGTTCGGGCGAAGGGATGGGATTGTCGCTTTTGGATATTTCGACCGGTGAATTCCTGGCTACAGAATTTCGAGGCGAAGAAGCCTGGCAGCGAGTTCAGGAACAACTTGAGATATTCTCCCCGCGTGAAATCGTCTTCCCCAATTCACTGGCGCCCCTGCTCAATCGCGGGCGCAGGCAATTACCCTCGAACGAGATGGGGCAGATGGGACAGATGGGGCGGGTAGGACAAATAGGACAGAATGATCAGGCTGTTAGCTCATCATCTATATATGCGGATAAAGATGCGAGCCGAATGCCATCTTTTCCGTTATCAGACTCAGACTCTTATCTCTCTTCTGATATGGCGCTGACGCCACTTGATGATTGGCTGTTTGGGTTCGATCACGCGGAGTCTTTGCTCAGATCCCAGCTTGGGGTCACTTCTCTGGATGGGTTCGGGTTGGCCAATCGTGAGTACGCTGTATGCGCAGCGGGCGCGGCGGTTCATTATGTCAACGAGACGCAAAAGGCTCAGGCTTTGCACTTGAGCGAGATAAGTTACTTTGAGTCGAACGACTATCTGGTTCTCGACGCGCCCACCGTCAACAATTTGGAATTGATCGCTTCGCAGGATGGGAAATCGGCGCATTCGCTTTTTGGCGTGCTCGATGAAACGATGACGGGAATGGGCGCTCGATTGTTGCGGCAGTGGGTGTTGAGGCCATCGGTCAGGATCGGCGAGATCGAGGCCCGGCTGGATTCAGTCGAAGAGTTGAAAGCCTCGGCGATCAAACGCGATCGGTTGAGACAGAAGCTGGAGCCGATGGCCGATCTGGAGCGGCTCGCGGGCAAGATTACTTTAGGGCGAGCGAATGCGCGCGACCTGATAGCCTTGCGACAATCAATCGAAGTCATTCCGGCTCTGCGCCAGATTCTCAGCGATTCGCGCGCTTCCCTGCTTCAAGTGCTGGTCGAAAATATGGACGAGTTGGAGGACATTCGCTCGCTCATCTCCAACGCCATCGCTGACGATCCTCCGGCGACGACCGGCGAGCCGGGGATGATACGCGACGGGTTCAACGCCGAGCTTGACGAGCTGCGCAATCTGGCTCGCAGCGGCAAGAGCTACATCGCCGCGATTGAAGCCCGCGAACGTGGGCGCACCGGCATCTCTTCGCTCAAGGTCAAATTCAACAACGTCTTCGGATATTTCATCGAGATCAGCAACTCGAACAAAGACCGCGTGCCGGCGGATTACGAACGCAAACAGACCCTGGTCAATTCGGAGCGATACACGACTCCGGAACTCAAGGAGTACGAGACGAAGGTGCTCGGCGCGGAAGAGCGGATTCTGGAACTCGAAGTCCAACTCTTCACCGAGTTGCGGAGACAGATCGCTCAGGATGTTCGGCGGATTCAGGGCGTGGCGCGCGCTGTGGCCTTGCTCGATGCGGTGGCGTCGCTGGCTGAAGTCGCGGCCCGGCGGAATTATGTTCGACCACAGCTTCACGAAGGCGATGAGATTGAAATCCGCGCGGGCCGTCACCCGGTGATCGAAACTCTGGGCGAACGATTCGTGCCAAATGATCTGCTCGTCAACAACACAACCGACAGGCTGTTGATCATCACGGGGCCGAACATGGGCGGCAAGTCCGTCTTTCTTAAACAGACCGCGCTGATTGTGATCATGGCTCAGATAGGTAGTTTCGTTCCGGCGAACTCGGCGAAGATTGCGCTGGTTGATCGCATCTTCACGCGTGTCGGAGCGTCGGACAATCTGGCTCGCGGGCGCTCGACTTTCATGGTCGAGATGACCGAGACGTCGAACATTCTCAACACCGCGACGGCGCGAAGTCTGGTCTTGCTGGATGAAGTCGGGCGCGGCACGGCGACGTTTGACGGTCTGTCGCTCGCGTGGGCTATCGCCGAATACCTGCACGACAACGCGCGGCACAGCGCGAAGGCGCTCTTTGCGACTCACTATCACGAGATGACGGAACTGGCGAAGATGCGGCCCGGCGTGCAGAACTATCAGGTCGCTGTGTCGGAATCGAAGGGCGAGATCGTCTTTCTGCGCAAAGTCGTTCAGGGCAGCGCTAGCAAGAGTTACGGAATCGAGGTCGCGCGATTGGCAGGCATGCCCAAATCAGTCATCGAACGCGCCAGGGAAATTCTGACCAACCTGGAACAGAACGAGCTTGACGTGACCGGCAAACCGAAATTCGCAAGGCATCTGAAAAAGCCGAGTAAACACGTTGATCAACTCTCGCTGCTCGATTCGATGAGTGAGGACGAATAGCGGAAAAAATAAAAGGCGCTACGTCCGTGGGATTGTCCGTAGCGCCTGTATATTTGGCGGTTATCTTCCTCACCCTGATAACCGCCGGATACCGCCAGTGGAGTTAACCACCTGGTATCTCGTTGCCCCACCTGTGCTAGTGCAATCACGGCGCCAGAGCGTTTCGGCGAATGGTTAATCGCAAAAACATCAATAAAGACGGGCATTCCAGCGCATTTCAGCCTCACACGCGGCAACTCGATTTTCACGCTCGGAGAATTTCTTACATCATCCAGTGGGAAATATTTGCATGCGCTCGCCTGATAATCGTACATTGCTCGCGGCAAAGACCTGAACGGCGCAGACAATCCCGGAGGTTCCGATTTGAACAGGCCACTCGTTTTCATCAGCTACAGCCACAAGGACGAAGAATGGAAAGACCGGCTGGTCGGCCATCTGAGCGTCTTGCAAAAAGAGGCTCTGCTTGACGCCTGGGACGACTGCCGGATCGAGTTCGGCGACGATTGGGAGCCGCGCATCTTTGAGGCCATCAACTCGGCGGCGGCTGCCGTGCTGCTCATCACCGTGGATTTCCTCAACTCGAAATTCATCACGACAAAAGAGATTCCCGCGCTGCTCGAACGCCGCGCAAACGATGGATTGAAAATCTTCCCCGTCATCGTCAGCGATTGCGCGTGGC
>JAJVID010000124.1:12479-32624 GCA_022072205.1 Acidobacteriota bacterium | reverse complement strand
CTCCCTCTCGAATTTTTAACGGCCTCAGATAGGGCGGCTCAGCCACTCGGTTTCACCTACTTGACGCTGATTTGCACTGTGTTGGCTGTCTTGCCGTTAGCCGTGAAGACAACGTCCACCACACCGCGCCCAATGAGCGAGCGTGGGATCAGGATGTTGGCCTGATCCAACCCCTCGAATCCCGGCGCAGGCGCGACGCCGACAAATGTGGACGCCGTTCCGCCGATCGAAGCGGTTACCGCCGATTGCGCCGCGGCTCGGAACCCTGTGCCGAAAGCGACAAGAACGACGACGTCCGTATCCGGCCCGAGATCAACCGGGAGGGGATCGAAGCGGCTGGTCGCCGCGTTGAACTGCGCGACCGGCTCGAAGGTGTCAATGTTATTTCTCCGGCGCAGAATCACCGCCGCCGCCACATCCTTCCCGCTGGCGTTGGAGGTGAACAATCCCGGCGCGACCGGCTCGATGGTCGCGGTTCCTTGCGCTGCGTCAACGCCGTTGCGTCGGACGGTGATCGTCGCATTGCCGCCGGCTGTGCCCGCCGGAATTAAATAATTGATCTGGGTCGGCGCGACGAAAAACAGACCGGCGGGACGCTCCACGCCGTTAGCGTCTTTGACCAGGACTTCAATTCCGTCAAGCTGCGTCGGCAGCGGGACAGTGGTTGCCTGGACCACGTTCTGCGAGAGGCCGGTTCCGAATCCCGCCACGATTCCGTCAGCCGTGAGCGAGGCGTTGGGCGCGAAGCTGGCCGCCGAAACGCTGGCGATATTCGTGAGCGCAGGAGCAGGTTGGATGCTTTGACTGATCGTATAAATCGTGTCGCCGGTCTGATTGAAGTTTCCGTTTGCGGCGTTACCCGCGACGTAAAATGTCACACGCCCGACACTCTGCGCGGGAGCCTTCCACCGAAAAGTCCAACTTCCCTGGCCGGAAGACGTGGGCGCATTACCCTGTCCCGTGTGATTGATGTACTGACGTTGATTGCCATTAACGTTATTGGTCTGTGTTTGGGTGCGGCTGTCGTTTGGAATCAGATCACCGGCCCGTTTGCCGGTATCATCAATCGCGGTCAGTTGAAATCCGAATCGCAAGCGGCCGGCTTGGGCTAACGTAACAGTCAAAATGATCTCCTGATTCGGAGAGTAATTTGTTGGTAGTCCATTTATGCTCAGCGTTCCGCCTGTCGGGCCTCCGCTGTGGCATTCCCTACAACTCGATTCGCCGGGCGCGCCTGTCAATGACGGGAACGGCCCCGCGCTAAAAGCTTCGGCCGGAGCCCCGTTCAAGCTATAAATGGCGGATAACGCGGCCAGTGAAACGATTATCGTGAGTTTTAGTAATTGAATTCGCATGATCTTAAAGTTTTTCATTGAATGATCGTGAATTGGATTATGCGTAGGGATTGATCTCAGCGCTCGGCCGCAGCTTCACGCAGTCACAAAGGCGACGAGATCATTTAAATTTCCTCCGATTGCATCGAGAGTTACGCCGAGTTCTTCGCTGGGCTGGTTCTGACGATTGACCCAAAAGGTTGGATACCCGAATGACTTGGCGCCGGCCGCGTCCCATCCTGCAAAAGCGGCGAAGAGAATTTGGCCGGGTTTCAAACCAAAAGCATCAAGGCCCATCCGATAAGCGCGAGGATCGGGCTTGTAGGCCTTCACGCGATCGGCGCTCAAGACATAATCAAATACGCCCTCCAATTGAGAGTTCCGAATTCCGGCTTCCAGCATCCTGGCCGTCATGTTGGACAGAAACGCCAGACGTAGGCCGGCCTTCCTAAGCGAGCGCAGCGCGGCGGGCGCCTCCGGCCAGTAGCGAAGCTTGAGGTAAGCATCCATCAAACGGGCGCGCTTCTCGGGTGTGAGTTCGACCTTGACCGCTTTCGCGGCAAAGACCAGGGCGTCGTCGGTGACTTGCCAGAAATCCGTGTAACGTCGCGACATCGTGCGCAGCCATGTGTATTCAAATTGCCTCGCGCGCCAGACGTTACTAAGATCAACGCCCCTCTCCGGGTATAGCTCTTCTACAAGCGCGAAAACGGGCCGCGGATCGAGAATCGGAAACGCATCGAAGGCAACGGCTCTGATCGCGCGTCGAAAACCGGCGGCCTCATTCGACAGGGTCTTCAGCGCCAGTCCGGAGGCGGCCATTCGGCGGATAAATTCACGTCGCCCGATTCCGCTATCTTGCATTGGAGCCATTCCTCCACTTTGCGATGAGGCCGTTTATCGCCATTGGCCAGGATCCCCCCAGGACGAGGACCGCGAGACACGCGATATGGCCGAGCAGTTCGACCAGTATGGTTCGCCATAACGGGGACAATTCCACATCAGCGTCAAACAATGGTTTCATACTCCGAAAACTCAATGCTTCAATCGGAAGGTTGATTCAGCTCCGCCCGGCGTCACATTCGAGGCAAGCTCTCGCGTCGAACATGCCGCCGGGCGATATCTTGCCCTACGGTTTCTTCTCCTCCATCTTGCCATCCATCTTGCCGTCCATCTTGCCATCCATCTTGCCGTCCATCTCGTTTTTCTTGCCCTTCTTGCTCTTCTTGCTCTTCTTATCGTTCATCTTGTTGTGATCGTCCATTTTGCCCTTGTCCTTCATTTTTCCTTCATCGTCCATTTTCTCTTGACCGGCCATCTTCTTGCTTTCCATCTTGTCCTGAGCCGTAGTCGGCAGGGCTGGGATGATGAGCAGTGTGGCGGCGATGAACATAGCGCCAGTTAGTTTCAACATAGTTTTATTTCTCCAGATGTATTTGTTGATGACGCGGCGAAGCCCTCGCCGCAGGGAATACGCGTCTCGCGCGTTCACGTTGGCTAGAGTTGAGTGGCGAGTGGCAAGCGTGAAAATTCGGCGCCTGCCACTCGCCACTGCCGCTAGAAGATGAACTTCAGCGCAAGCTGAGTGTTGCGATGCTGCTCGACATTGTTGATGTTGTCGGCCAGCCCGCCGCGCGTCACCTGCACTGTGTTACTGGTGTTGCCGTCAATGTTGTTCGTGCCGCCGGCCACGAACAGGTTGGGATGATTGAAGAGATTGAAGAACTCGGCGCGGAATTGCAGCTTCATGGTCTCGGTGATCTTGAAGTTGCGGAAGAAGCTGATATTCCACGTTTGCAGCCCCGGCGCGCGGAACGTGTTGCGTCCGAGCGTGTCGGTGAACGGGCCGTTGACCGACGGCGTGGGCGCCAGGCCCGTCAGATCGAGGAAGTCGAATGTGCCGCCGGCGCCGTTTGCCGGACGCGGCGAATCGAGCGTCTGGGCGAGCGGCCCCACTACACGCGGGCGAATCGCCTGCGACCCGTCGTTGTCCGCCTGGCTCGTGTCGAACACCGTGAACGGCGTGCCCGTGCGGAAACTCACCACGCCGTTTGTGGCCCAACCGTCCAACACCCACTTCAGCGGGCGATTGCCCAGGTTGCGCGCAAACGGGATGTCCCAGTTGAAGCTCGCGACGAAGCGATGCCGCACGTCGAAATCGGCGTTGCCCTTGTCGCCCGCCGGATTGAACGCGTCCTGGAATCCGAGCAATCCCGCGCCGACGCGCGAGAGCAGGAAGGAATCGCCGAAGGTTGACGACTCGTTGTCAATCGCGTGCGCGTAGGTGTAGGCCGCCGTGAACTGTAAACCCACGCTCTTGATGTAGCGGCTGTCCACGCGCGCCTGCAACGAATGGTAGTTTGAATGGCCGTCGTTGCTGCGGAAGTTGATGCTGCTGATCGTCTGATTCAAGCGCCCGCTGCGGCCCAACAGCGCGCCGCTGCCGCGACGGTTGATGTTGTTCAGCGAATAGAGCTTGATGCCGTTCGACCCGGCGTAAGCGACCGAAGCGACGAAGCTGTTGGCGAACTCATGCTGGATGTTGGCGTTCCAGACGTTGGCGTAAGCCGTGCGCAGGTTCTGATCCAGCGCCCGCGCCGACGACGTGTAGCTCTGGCCCGACAAGGCGTTGAGCGCCGCGTACTGATCCACGTTGGCCGTGATCGGCGCCGCCGGGTTGTTGCCCGAACCGACAATTAGCACCGCGTAGTTCGGCGGATTCTGGATGACGTTGAAAAGCACGTTGCCGAAGTTGCGGTCGTAGAAGATGCCGTAACCCGCGCGCAGCGACGTCTTCCCATCGCCGAACAGATCGTAGGCCAGTCCGATGCGCGGCGCGAAGTTGTTGTAGTCCGGTTCATAGAACCGATCTTTCAAATCGCCGGTCTGACTGGTGGTCAGCGCAAACTGGCCATTGGCGATTTGTTCCAGCCGGTTGGCGCCCTCGCCAAGATAAAAATTGGCGTCGAGGTTCTTCTCGTTGTCGGGGCTGTGCAGGATGCCGAAGTATTCCCAGCGCAATCCGGCGTTGAGCGTCAAACGCGGCCTGATCTTCCAGGTGTCTTCGGCGAACCATGCCGTTTCGTTGTAGCGGAAATGGCGCGTGAAGCTCGGCGCGGTGAACGGCGCGTTAAGCGCCTGACCGGGCAGCAGCCCGTGCGGGTCAACCGCGATTTTGTAATCCTGCACGGCGCCGCGAATGAAATCCTGCACCGTGCCGAAATCGGCCGTCGCGTTCTGGAATGCGCCGAACGCGCGGTTGTCGCGGATGTGGACGTATTGCGCGCCGAACTTGAAGTTGTGATCGCCGCGCTGCCAGCTCACCGACGTGTAGCCCTGATAAAGATTCTGCGGCCCGCCGAACGGGATCGCCGCGCCCAGCGTGTTGGCCGTCGCAAAATAACCGGGCAACACAGTGTCGCCGTCGGTCTGACGGCTGATCACGTCGCTGATGAAAAAGCTTGGCGTGACCGGCGCGTCGCCGAGCGGTTGATCGTTGAGCAGCCGGTTGTAAACGAAGCGCGATTCCGTCACCAGCTTCGGCGACCAGGCGCGCACGAGCTGCAGCGTGAAGTTCTGGTTGCGATTTTTGCTCGCGGTGTTGAAGCCTTGATACGGGCTGATGCTGTTCGAGCCGAGCAGGTTCTCCACTCTTTCATAAGCGTAGCGGCCAAAGAGCGAGGTCCGATCGTTGAACGTGTGATCCACGCGCCCGGTCCAGAGCACGGTGTTTTGCGGCAAGCCGGCTCCGGCGTCGCGAGGAGCAACCGTCGTCACGCGGCCAAAAAGCGGCGTGCTGGCGGCAATCGGATTTCCGCCTGCGTCCACCAGCGACGTGAGGCCGAGATCGCCCGCCGTCAGCGTCCGGCCAGTGATCGCCGGCGCGGCGAATGTCGAGAAGATGTTTCGCGTCGCCGTCGAGGTGAGCGCCAGCAGTTCCGGCGTCGGGACGAAGAAGCCAGTGTTCACGCTGCTGCGCACACGCAGCCATTCAGCCGAGCCGAAGAAGAAGGTCTTGTCCTTGATGACCGGCCCGCCGGCTGAAAAGCCGAACTGGTTGCGATTGAAAAACTCCTTCGGAAATCCGTTCGCGTTGTTGAACGAATCGTTGGCCGCAAGCGCCGCGTTGCGGTTGAATTCGTAGACCGAGCCGTGAAACTGATTCGAGCCTGATTTGGTGACGACGTTGGCGACGAAGCCCGCGCCGCGACCGAATTCGGCGGTGTAGTTGTTGCTCTGGACGCGGAATTCCTGAATCGAGTCGAGCGGAACATTCTGCCCCGGCGCGGCGGTGAACGTATCGTTGTTCTCGCCGCCGTCGAGCACGAAGTTGGATGATTGCGAACGCAGCCCGTTGACGGCAAAGCCCGCGCCGCGCTGGAAGCCGGAGCCGCGATCAGGCCCGTCAGTCGCGCCCGCCGAGAGCGCAATCAGGTCGTAAGGATTGCGCGTGATCAGCGGCAGTTCCGTCACCTGGCGCTGGTTGACGACGTTCGAGAGTTGCGCGTTCTGCGTCTCGACGGCAACGCCATCGTCGCTCGCCGAGATGTTGACCGTCTCGGTCGCCTGACCGACGCTCAGTTGCGCGTCGGCGCGCAGCAATTGCGAGACCGCAAGCTGCGCGGCGATCTCGCGCGTCGTGAAGCCGCTGGCCGTGATGCGAATTTTGTACTGGCCCGGCGGCAAGCTGGGGAAACTGTATTCGCCCTGATTGTTGGTTGTGGTCGAGCGCGTCTGACCGGTCGCGCTCGCCGTGAGCGTCACGGACGCATTGGGGAGCGCCGACCCCGTCTGGTCTGTCACCGCGCCGCTGATCGAGCCGGTGAAAGATTGCGCGTAAACGGCGCCGGCGCCCGAAGCCGCCAGCGCAATGATGAAGAGCGCGCTCAAAAGCATCGCTCCGAAACTGCCTGTTGATTTTTGCTTTTGCCAGCTAAAGATAACTGGTTTCATTTTTACCTCCCTGAGACTGGATTGAAGATTAAGCTCCGGCCCCGATGCGCCGGAGGCTCGTTGCGCTTTCCGGCGCATCCGAAAAGCGTTCATCCCAGCAAGCTGCCTGTCTGATTTATTCCTTCTCCTGTTTGTTCCTGGCGCTGGCGGTATTCATCGTCATACCTTCGGGCGGCTTCTCCCCCGCCCGAATTTCAATGCGAAGCCTGTGGCGATAGCCCCAACCTCACCGCGCCACAGGCTTCGCTCGAGCCATGCTCCCGCTTCAAAGTGTCGCCCTTGTTGGAAGCATGGCCAACTCGACCGTCGCGGCGACGGGTTTGTTCAATTCAGCAAAACGTTTGAGCTTCGTATTCAGCGTCTGCACTCTCAGCCCCAGCAATCGCGCCGCTTTTGTTTGATTGCCGGATGTTTGCCGCAACGCCGCTTCGATAATCGAGCGTTCGTAATCGTCAACAATGCGCGGCAGATCAACGCCGTCAGGCGGGATCGCGCGCAGCGCCGCGTGGCGCACACGGTCCGGCAACAGCGTTTCATCAATGCGCGGCGGCGGCGTGTTGGCGATCGCGTTCTCCAACACCGCTTCCAGTTCATCAATGTTCTGCTTCCACTCGTAGAACATCAGCATGTCCATCGCTTCAGACGTGATCTTGTGCGCGCTCTTGCCCAGACGCCTGGCGATCCGCGCGGCCAGATGAATGGCCAGGTACGGAATATCTTCGCTCCGCTCGCGCAGCGGTTTGAGTTGAAAGCTCGATGAGCGAAGCTGTTCAATCAGGCCATAAGCCAGGCGATTCTCGGTGGAGCGCGCTGATGAATCGTATTCGGTGGCGAAGATGAGGCGTTGCGTAATCGTTCGCCCCGACCGCGTGCGCCAGCGTTGCTCCTCGATGTAGGCCGCGAAGCGTTGCTGCAAGAGCGTTGGCAGCCCGGTCAGGTCATTGACGTAGATCGCGCCGCGCGACGTGTTTTCGAGCATCCCGCGCGGGCCAAAGAGCAATTGATGCAGCGTGTCTTCATTCAGGGCGCGGGCGTTGACGGCGAAGAAAGGCTCCTGGCGGAGAGCGCTCGACTGATGCAGCGCGCGAGCGATCTGCTCCTGCCGCAAACCCCGTTCGCCGACGATCAGCGTGGGATGGGAGACCGTCGCCTGGACGCTGATGAAATCTTTCAACTCGGCGATGTGAGGGCTGACGCCGATGAAGCAATCGAACTGTCGCGAAGAATCCGGGCGCGCGCCTTCGGCCACCTGTGATCCTCGCTGTGTTTGCCAACCTGCTGTGGTTTTCACATCTGTTCCGCTTATCATCGTCCTTCACCTCCTGGAAGCGCGCGCGGCTCGCGCGCCAGTCGCTGCGACTTCGCCGCCCTGATCAATTGTTCGAGCGCAGGCTTCATCCCTCTCCCCAACGCAAGGAACCGGGCGAAATCTATCTCGGCCTCGTCGTCCCGCCCCTCGATCAACCGCGCCAGCCCGCGATTTCCGTAAGCGGCTTGGAAATTCGGATTGATGGAGATCGCCTGGTTGTAATCGGCGATGGCCTGATCGAGATCGCCTTTGGCTTGCAGGGCGGCGCCGCGATTGTTGAAAGCCTCGGCCAGACGCGGTTCGAGTTTGATCGCCGCGTCGTAATCAGCCAGAGCCTGGGCGTAATCCTCTCGACCGACTCGGATGTTGCCGCGATTGTTGTAGGCCATGGCCAACCGGGGATCGAGTTGGATGGCCTGGTTGTAATCAGCAAAAGCCTGATCCACCTCCCCTTTGGATTTCCGGGCATTGCCGCGATTGACGTAGGCCGGGGCATAGTCGGGATAGAGAGAGATGGCCCGGTTAAAGTCGGCGATCGCCTCATCCATCTCTCCTTTGCGATATTGCGCCGTGCCGCGACTGAAGTAGCTTTCGGCGAAGCGCGGAGACAGTTTGATAGCCATGTCGAAATCAGCGATGGCCCCGTCCAGGTCTTCTTTAGCTTGCCGGGCGAGGCCGCGGTTGTAGAAGGCCGCGGCGATGAGAGGAACGATCGCGAGACTGCGGCCACGATTAACGATCACCTCTCTCAGTTCTTTCCCGGTCGAACGCGCGCCAGCCTCGTTCGAGTCGGCGCGCAGATCACCCTCAATCGCGCGTTCGAAATCGGCGATGGCGCCGTCCGGGTCTCCTTTGTCCAAACGCTGAACTCCGCGATGGAAGTAATCTCCGGCGGAGCGCGGAGTCTGCGCCCAGGCGGCCGAAGCGCTCAGAGCGACAAGAAAAAATAACAACAGTGGAAAACCTCGCATTGAAACCTCCAACCAATCACTTTTTGTCGTCCGGGCGCCGATTCATCGCCCCTTCTCCCGTTCGGCTTTGATTGTTCATCGGCGAAGAGTCGCGCCGCTTCAGGAAGGCGGCCACCTGCCAGATGTTTTCGTCGGAAAGCTGCCGGCCCCAGGCGGGCATGGCGGTATTCCGAATCCCGTGCTTGACGATCCAGAAGAGTTCCGCTTCGGCGTATTCGGACGGATGATCAGCGAGCAGTGGCGCCGGGGGATAAAAAGACGCGCCGTAAACGCCCGGCCCGGCGTTCGGCTTCCCGTGGCACTTCGCGCACATCTCGGCGTAGATTTCCGCTCCCGCGCTCAAGTTCTCATCGGTGGCGGGCAACGGATTGGGCTGCGCTCCGGCGTATCGCGCGACCGAGGCATGCAACGCCATGCCGAACAGCCGGGCTTCGAGAGCCGGCGGCTGCCGGTCGGCGTTGACTGGCACGGCGCCAAGCTTCATCACCAGGAGAGCGATCATCGCTCCGCCCACTACTATTGCCGCGACGCCGGTCAGTACTCCTTGAATAAAGGGCTTCCTCATCTGTGAACTCCTCGTTGCGGCTGCCGCGAAGGCGAAGCTATTCCGTGACCACCAGAGTTCCGGACATATCTTCGTGGCCGCTGCCACAGAACACGTCGCAGGTGAAGCCGAATCTGCCGGTCTTCTCCGGCTTGAAGCTGACTCGGCTCACCACTCCGGGCTTGACATCAGTCCGCACGCTGAAATCGGGCAGGTTGAAGCCGTGCGCTCGATCTTCGGAAGTCAGCTCCAGAATTACCGGCGCGCCTTTCTTGACTGTGATCTCGCCGGGAGTGAACTCGAAATTTTTCGCCTTCAATCGGATTACCGTTTCGGTCGCGGGAGCGATCTTCAGCGCGCTGGCGAGCGTTGCGGTTCCAAGCGCGGCGGTCAGGGCCATCAGCAAAATGATTGTTCGATTCATGCGTCTATCCTTTCGTGACTGGTAGCTCGGTGATTTCATATTTCGCCTTTTTGACTTCGGCTTCGACTTCACGGAAGCCCAGACCTTTGTATGGAGCAGCGGGGTCCCACGGAACAGGCGCACGCTTCGGCGCGGAGCCGGGGGCCGGCAAAGGAAACATCAGCGATTTCGCCGCGTGATGCGCGATGTGGCCGGTCAGGTGGTGATGTTCCTGATGAATGTGTCCGTAAAAAACCGTGACGTTCGGGTACGGCATCAAGGCGTCAATCACCGCCGCCGCGTCGCGTGTCGCCCAATCCCACTGCGGGTAAAGATCGAAGAGCGGCCTGTGGGTGAGCGCGACGATGGGCGTGTCGCGTTTCAATCGCTTGAGGTCGGCCTGCAACCATTTCAGTTGCGCCTCGCCGATGATCGCCTGCGGATCGGAGACGTTATCCAGCACGATGAAATGCGCGCCCTTGTGATCGAAGCTGTAATGAAGGTCACCGAAAAATTCCTGATAGGCTTCGCCCCGGTCGAGCGAGGCGTCGTGCTCTCCGGCCATAAAGCGGACGGTCTTGACCTTGAGCTTGCTGACGATCTCTTTGAACTCGGCCATCCGCTCTCGCCGCGCTTTCGGATCGTCAGTGGTGTGAGTCAGGTCGCCGGTGAAGACGACGAAGTCGGGTTGCGTATCGAGACTGTTGACCGCCGCGACGGCTTTCTTCAAAGTGCCCTGCGCATCCGGATTGACTTTCGGACCGTCAAAGCCCCAGTGAGTGTCGGAAAGCTGGACGAAATAAAATTCCTCCGCCTTTGTTTCTTCATCTTTGCGCAGGCCATCTCCGAGAACGCGCGCGCGCAGTCCCGAAGCGAACACCACGCCACCCAGCCCGGCGAGCTTCAAAAAATCGCGCCTGTCGAATTCGTTCATAACTATCCCTCCTTGATTCGAGCCGGCCACTCTTAAGTAATCTCTGTGCCAGATTGCCTCCGGAATAGCCTGAAGCTGTAGGACGCTTTATTCGCAGCTACTTTGGAGATTTGCCAAGGAAGTAGAGGAGGGTTGCGGGCGAGCTTTCCCACACGGCATTTCGTGGAGTTACGAGATGTCGTGGCGCTGGCCGCAGTGTTGGATTTTGACTGGCTGTTGTTACGATCCTGGCTTTGATGCTCGCGTCAATGCGGCAAACGCCAGGACGAGGAGGTCGCTTGCTTCACCTTAAGCATGACTTCGCAAGAGCGATGATGAGAGCCGCCTCGCTGTCCGGGCGTTTGATTCTGTTCGGCCGATTGCCTACTCCTTCTCCGCCTGACGTTTCATGTGATGTTTGATCTTATGCATTGCTGCGACGCGATGGATTTCGGCCTTTGTTCCGCCCATTTCCAGCTTCTTTTCCATGCGCGAGACCGGTAGTTGTTCTCCGGTGTTATCGTCCGCGGACCAGATTTGATTGAGGAAATATTTGTCTCCGATCCGATTGAAAACCAACTCCGATTTATTCGGCGTCTGGTTTGCCTGTGTGGATTCGGCCAGGAACACGACCGACACGTGGTCGTCGGCGCTGCGAATCTCCAGCGCGTTCGAGTCAGCATCGTCAACCCGCTTGATCATGTATTTCCCAGCCGGAAGCCGCGTATTTTCGACCATGAATTTGAAAGGAATGTTGGCCACCATATCCGGGTCTTGCGCATAGACCTGGGAACTTCCCAGCGCCATCCACAGGCCCACGGCCATCAGCATCGCCGACATCATCAAAAGTCTGTTTTTCATATTTTCTCCTCTCTGGTTTTTGTCTCAGTCAAAGCGCCTGCGCGCGTGGACTGCCGACGAATTGATACTCTCTCAGTCGTTTTCATAAGCTCGGCGTTGACTTTAGCAACAACGAGCTAAGGAAGTCATAAGCAAGCTGTTAAATATCCATCAATGACGGACGGCCGGCGACATTTCAGTTCGCGCCTATGAACTCCTGATCATCGCGAGGCGCGATTGCCTGCGCGCCAGAGGCGCGTGTCTCCGACTGAACTGCATCCGCGCGCTGCTACCGCCGGGATTTTTCTGTCCGGCAGTTTCCTGTTCGACGCGGCCAACAGGAAACTACCGGACAGAAAAATCGGTTATAGCGCCTTCCCGACGCGCTTTAACAAGTGAACGAACTTGCGCCCGCCTGCTTCCGAGTAATGCGCGGTGACGCGCTCGCCTTCCCTGGCGGTGTATTCAGTCCCTTTGACGACGCCTTTGCCGGTGTCAACCATACAACGTTCCGTCAGATGCAAAGTCTCTTCCGCGCCTGCCGGTGTTTTGACGACTACGGTGCGCGCCATTTTGCCGGCTCCGACAACCGTGCCTTCGATCACCCTGGGCGCCTCCTTGCCGACATACTCGATTCCAACCGCCGTCTTCTCCGCGCCTTCACCCACGTAATGGACGACGACGTGCGAGCCTTCCCTGCCCGCTAGCGCCGTCACTTTGCCGCCTTCCTTCAGACCATGCACGGTCGTTCGCTCGGTGAATTTGAGCGTCTCTTCGGTTCCGTCCGCAGTTTTGACGACGATCTTTCCGGCTTCGCGGTCAACTTTCCTGACCTCGCCGATGATGGCGTGGCCGGCGGATTGGCCTTGAGCCGAGACGCCAATGCCAAGCGCGATGAGCAAAGCAAAGGCGACTCCAATTCGTCTGAACATCGAAACTGACATCAATGGTTTTCTCATAACTTTTCCTCCTCTCCTCTAGCCGATTGTTGTGAGCAGTGGTTGAAGCTGACTGACTTGCTTGTTTCATTGCTTCGCCGCTCGCAGTTGGTTGTCTACCTTTGACCGCCGTTGCGCTTATTGCGCCGCGATTGCCACAAAGCTCGTATGTCCATTGCGATTGACCAGCAGCAGAACGGATTTGCCGCCCGCCTGCTTCATCGCGCGGTCGAACTCGGCTGTGTTGCTGACCGGCTTGCGATTGACTTGCTGAATGACATCGCCGCGACGCAGCCCCGCGTCATCCGCGCGGCTTCCGTCCTGCACGTCGGTCACGATCACGCCGCTCACGTTCGAGGGCAGGTCCAGTTGGCGCGCAATCTGCGGCGTCAGGTTTTCGACCGACAAACCGTCAGGCGAGCTGTTCTCAGGATTCCCGTTGCTGGCGGCGGTTTTCTCGTTCGGCAGTTCGCCGAGCGTGACGCTGATTTCGCGCGGAGCGCCGTCGCGGATGACCTTCAGCTTCGCGCTTGAGCCGGGTGCCATTTGACTGATCTTCAATCGCAGTTCGCGGCTGTCTTCGACGCGCGCGCCGTTGAGTTCGGTGATGACGTCACCCTGCGCCAGACCCGCTTTGGCCGCCGGGCCGCCGGACGTGACTTCGCCGACGAGCGCGCCGCGCGCATCAACCAGGTTGAACGCTTTGGCGATCTCCGGCGTGATGGGTTGAATCAGCACGCCCAGGTAGCCGCGCGTGACTTTGCCGTTCTTGAGCAGTTGATTCATCACCGTGCGCGCCAGATTGGCCGGCACGGCGAAACCCACGCCCTGATTGCCGCCCGCGCGCGACAGGATCGCCGTGTTGACGCCGATCAGTTGGCCGCTGGTGTTGATGAGCGCGCCGCCCGAATTGCCGGGATTGATCGCCGCGTCGGTCTGAATGAAATCTTCATAGTCTTCGATGCCCAGATTGCCGCGCCCGGTCGCGCTGATGATGCCCATCGTCACCGTCTGGCCGACGCCGAACGGATTGCCGATGGCCAGCGCGATGTCGCCTACCTGCGTTTGCGCTGAATCGGCGAACGCGAGCGTCGGCAGATTTTTCTCTTCGACTTTCACGACGGCGATGTCGGTCTTCGGGTCAGCGCCGATGACGCGCGCTTTCAATTCGCGGTTGTTGGAGGTGTAGACCTTGATGTCGCTTGCGCCCTCGATGACGTGGTTGTTGGTCAGGATGTAACCGTCAGGGCTGACGATGACGCCCGAACCCAGCCCCTGCTCGCGCTCTTCACGAGGCTTGCCAAACGGGTTTTGCCGTCCTTGCCCGAAGAACTGGCGGAACATCGGATCGTTGAAGAGCGGCGACAGGCCTTCGTCAGCGCCGTTCGTTTTGACGACTTTGGTGGACGCGATGCTGACGACCGCAGGCTGCGCGCTTTTGACAACAGCCGCAAAGCTCGTGGCCAGGGCGGCCGTTCCGCTCGCGCCATTGCTGGCGCTGACCATGGGAATCAACGACGGCGCCTGGCGCCGGGACGCGGAGCCGATGACATTGCCGAGAACAAACGCAGCGGCCAACGCGGCGCTGATCGCAATCGCGATCAATCTCTTTCCGGTAAATCGTGGTTGAATGTTGTTCATAATTCTTCTCCTCAGTTGATCTGAAAACTTGACGTAATCACTTTCTCGCCAGGCGATCACAACTCCTCTCTGGCGGCTCTTGCGCCGAACGCTTTGTTGAATGGCAATGTATGTGCCACAAGCGCCACCGCCGGGACGCATGCCACATCAGCCCATGTTCATCGCTGTTTTTTTTGCAGGCGCTGGCCTTCTGGCTGGTAATGCTCGGATACAGTTTTCATTTGTGATTCCGGATCGGGCCGGATCGGGATGGCGGTTTTGTCGAAAGACTGAGGTTTGTGGCGATTCTGCCGCGTCGCAACCCATCGCGTCCAATCCGCCACGCGATCACACGCTCGATGAATTTGTGGAACCCGGTAAATACAGCATTATCGAGCCTCTCTCGCAAAACCCGGCCATCCGGAGGCTGGCACATCGGTTGCACAAGCAGCAAACGTGAGCGCGGCAGCCGGCAAGCGCCGATAAAGACTGCGCCCGCATAGTGGCAAGCATGGATACTTTTCATCTGAAGAAGAAGGAGAATTGCTATGAAGAAGACGATCGCATCACTTTCGCTCGCGGCCCTGCTCATGGGAGGCGCTGCCGTCTTTGCGCAGACCCCGTCAACCAATCAATCGAAGCCGGCTGCGTCGAGCATGACCGCCAAATCGAACACGACCACAAAGAAGCATCGCAGACACAGAAGGCATCAGGCGGCGAAAAGCATGGCGGCCAAACCGAGCAAGTAATTCTTGCGCCGCAACTCCGGCTTCCGTCATCGCCGTCCAACAGCCCTGGCGCTTGCTCGACAATTGCGGAAGCCGACTCGCTTCTCAATAATCCCAATAGATTCCAAATCTCATAATCGCGAAGCGCTTGGAGTGGGACGTGTCACCGCCGCACTCCAAACGCTGCCGGAATTCGGCAAGGGAATCGCCGAAGCCATTCGCGGTTTCAAGCAAGGCGTCATCGAAAGCGAGCGCTAACAGCCGGACGAAGTTCCAGCTAAACGGAGCGAAGGGAAAGATTGATCGCGTCCGCCGAAGGCCGCAGGAGTATCTGGCTATGTTTCCAGCTTGTAGCGCGTCTCGGCCAGCCGATACAGCCTTCGCCACACCAGCCGATTGATCGTCACCACCATCGCAGCCATCACCACGGTAGCCGCCAGCAGCAGATCGAAAGCGCCTGTGTCCGTCGCGTGGCTGATCGTCGCGCCCAGGCCGGTGGTCGAGAGAATCCGGCCTTTGAAATGGAAATACTCCGCGATGATGCTGGCGTTCCACGCGCCGCCCGCCGCCGTTACCATTCCGGTGATGAGATGAGGAAAGATGCCCGGCAGGATGAGCAGCCGCCAGCGATCCGCGCGACTGAAGCGGAAGACGCTGGCGGCTTCTTTCAGATCGGATGGAATCGCCATCGCCCCGGCGATCGCGTTGAAGAGGATGTACCATTGCGTGCCGAGCAATAGCAGCAGCACCGAAGCGATGCCCAATCCGCCGCCCACTTGAATCAACACAAGCAGCACGACTGGAAAGAGCGCCGTGGCGGGCACTGAAGCCGCAATCTGCGCCAGCGGCTGCGCCACTCGCGCCAGCCGCGGATTGAAACCGATCTTGACGCCCGCCGGAATCGCCCACGCCGCGCCGATGAGCAGCGCGACGCTCACTCGCAGAAATGTAGCGACCGCGCCGCGAGCAAGCTCTCCAATTTCTCCACCGGACAAATGCGCCATCAGCAGGATCGCTTTCACCACCGCATATCCGATTCCGGCGAGCGCAATCGCCGCCAGCGCGCGCGCCGCCCATCTCGTCCAACGCGAAGCTGGCTCCGACTCGGATCGGGCGTCAGCGCGGCGGGCGAAGAAGAGCGTGATACGCTCGTTCAGCGGCGCCACCGCTTTGCGCTGGAAGAAAGCCAGCGCGTTTGAGAGGCGTAGCATATCGAGCGCCGCCGAACGCGGCGTGACCGCGCTTTCAACCTGCTCGAATTTGAATTTGTCGCTCCAGGCGATCAACGGACGCCAGACCAGTTGGTCGAGCATCACGATGACGCCGATCATCGCGCCGAGTCCCCAAAGGATGGCTTGCGTGTCGCCCGCGCTCGCCGCCGTCTGCAAATACGAACCGAGACCGGGCAGGCGGAAATCTCGCGAGCCGAGCACGAACATCTCGCAGGCCATCAGAAAGAACCATCCGCCCGCCACTGACATCATCGAGTTCCAGACCAACCCGATCGCGGAGTACGGCAGTTCGAGTTGCGTGAACCGCTGCCACCAACTGAAGCGATTGATGCGCGCGGCTTCGTCGAGTTCGCGCGGGATGCCTTTAAGCGATGAATAAAAGCTGAATGCGAGATTCCACGCCTGGCCGGTGAAGATGAGCAGGATCGCGCCCATCTCGACACCGATTTCGCGGCGCGGAAACAGCGCCACCATCGCCAGCATCACGCCGGGCAGAAAACTCAGCACCGGGATTGATTGCAGGACATCCAGCAGCGGGAGCATCAGCCTCTCGGCTCGCGCGCGGTAAGCCGCAACGTAGCCGTAGACCAACGCGAAGGCGAGGCTGAGCGCATAAGCGATGGCGATGCGGAGCAGCGAATAGGCGGCGTAAGCGGGCAACGCCGATGGATTGCGCGAGATCGGAGCGGCGGGCGTGAACGGGCCGAGCCAGGTTCGCCCAATGCTCAGGATGAGGTAGAAAATCGCCAGCGTTGCGCCGAAGATGAACAGATCAATCAGGCGCGACTTCGCGCGTTCGCGGAAAATCGCATTCGTTATTGTGGGTGTTGTCATGCAATCCGAAGGCGCCCGGCCTCGCTACGGCTCGGTCAAAAAGAGCCGCCCGCCCCCGGCGTCGTAATCGAAGATTTCACCGTAACGCCCCCAGTGAATCGCCGTGCTGAGCTGGCGCTGCGCTTCCTCCTCGCCGAAGTGTTCATCGAGAATATCCCGGAAGAAATCGTCAGGCAGCGCGCGGTCGGCTTTGGCGCGCAGGGCGCGTTCGATCTGCCGCAGCAAAATCACGTGTTTGAGCGCGGCGTCTTTGAAAAGCAATTTGCGCGTCAGGATGTCAGCGGCGGCGAAAGCGCGGCCTTCGGGCGTGATCTCGGCGTCGCCTTCTTCGAGACGAATGAAGCCGAGCAGCGTCGCGGCCTCGATGATCGGCAGCAGATCGTCCACTTCCATCGCCAACTCATCGGCGAGGTGATAAATATCATCGCGCCCGCCGCGATCAATCATGAGTTCGAGCAAGCCCGCGATGCCGCCCGGTCGCGCGTGCGGCAGCATCTGATACCTCGCCGCGTGGTGTTCAGCCAGGGCGGCGTGAGGAGGCCCGACGGCAGGCAGCGCGTGTTCGATCTTCGGCTGGGTGAGGACCTTGTAGATGTAATCAACCAGTTCGACGAACCTTCCCGACTTGCGGTCGCGCGGATGCTCCAGATCAACCTGAAAGTCTGTGAGGATATGCGCCGGATGGCGGCCCAGCACGATGATCCGGTCAGCGAGCAGCACGGCCTCTTCGATGTTGTGCGTGACGATGAAGATCGCGCGCGCCGGCATCTTCCGGTCGAGCCACAACTCCAGCAACTCGCCGCGCAGGTTCTCCGCCGTCAACACGTCGAGCGCCGAAAACGGCTCGTCCATAAACAGCACTTCCGGTTCGACGACGAGCGCCCGCGCAAATCCGACGCGCTGTTTCATCCCGCCCGACAGCTCTTTCGGATAAGCCGTCTCGAAACCATCGAGGCCGACCACGTCGAGAATCTTCAGCGCGCGCTTGCGACGACGGGCGGCGCTCTCGCCGCGCGCTTTGAGCGGGGCTTCGACATTGCCGAGCACCGTCAGCCACGGAAAGAGCGCGAAGCTTTGAAAGACGATGGCGACATCAGGCGCCTGGCCGTCGAGAGGGCGATTGTGCCAGAGCACTTCGCCGGCTGAAGGCCGCGCCAGCCCGGCGAGCATCCTCAGGAGCGTTGACTTGCCCGATCCGGACGCGCCAAGCAAAGCGACAATCTGGCCGGGATAAATCGCCAGATCGGTCGGAGCGATGACCTCAATGCGGCGGCCATCAGGCTGCGGATAAAATTTCTCCACGGCTCGCGCTTCGATGATTGGTTCCGAAGGTGCCATCGGCTGAAGTTTGCGCTATGCGTAGCGAGCGACGCAATATCAATTGTTCGCTCACACGTGAGCGCCTCTTTTAAGCGCTGAGGCAAAGTGATGAGATGTGGCGCGAGTTCCTTACTCGTGCCTTTAGTTCTAAAGCGGAACTAGCGCGAGGCTTCGCCGATTCATCCGACAGTTCTACACGCCCGCTTCGATCATGCGAGTGCTGATGGATGTGCTCGCGCTGCATAAAGGCAAAGTCTACGCCCCGTGCTGCGGTTCGGGCGGAATGTTCGTGCAATTGGAAAAGTTTGTCGAAAAGCCACGGCGGGCGGTTCGGTTTCTACAATCTTCATTTTAGGCATGATGACCGTTTACACAAACTTTTTTACACCCTCGGCGTCAGAGGCGTAAAAAAATAGAGGCTGCGATCCCATTGATCGCAGCCTCTTTGACCATAGCAGAGAGATGATGAAACAGATATTTCATCCTTCAAGAGAATTCCTGTCGCTCAAGGCGCGCTTTCAAATCAATCCCAGCAAGCGCCTTCGTAGAGAGCTATTCCATTGTCAAGTCCCGGACGCTTTTCAGATGCGGAATCCGGTTTGATTGGGAACTGCCCCCTCCTTCTCCTGCGCTTGTGCAAGCGTCAGTTACAAAAATCGCAACAACGCCTTGCCATCACTAGCGCCAGCGTAATTATGGTAATTTGTTCGCCATCTGTCCAACTCATTGTTGTAATCAATCCAATCAACTATCCTAATGGCAGACAGCAGATTGCCCTCTGAGATGGAGATCGAAATGGAAATGTCACAACTCCGCACGTTTCGCGCCGTGGCCGAGGCGCTCAATTTCACGCGCGCCGCCGAGCGATTGCATTTGACGCAATCGGCGGTGAGCCATCAGATCAAAGCGCTGGAGGAAGAGTTGGGAGAGCCGCTTTTCATCCGCGCCAAACGCGGCGTCAAGCTTTCGCAGGCCGGCAAGATCGCGCTCGAATATGTTGAGCGGATTTTGGACGAAACCGAAGCAATGCGTGAGAGGATTTCCGGGCGTGAACGCTCGCCTACGGGCCGCGTGCGCGTCGCGGCAGCCACGCAGGCTTTCGTCTATCTTTTCGCGCCGCTGTTTGAATCGTTCATGGACTCGCACCCCGGCATTGACCTCGCGTTCCGCACGACAGTGAGCACCGAACAGACGGTCGCTGATATTTTGAACGGCGCGGCGGATGTCGGATTCGCGTCACTGGCTGTCTATTCGCCGAACTTGCAAGTGACGAAACTCTTTGAAGACGAGTTGGCATTGGTCGTGAGCAGTGAGCACAAGCTTGCCAGGAAGCGTGTCGCATCTGTTGTGGAGATACAGAAGGAGAAGCTGATTCTGTTCGAGCGAGGAGCCTCGATCCGGCGCGCAACCGACCAATTCTTCGATCAGATCAGCGTGCGGCCCGATCTGGCGCTGGAATCGAACGACACCTTTTTCATCAAAAGAATGGTTGAACGTGGCCTGGGTGTATCGCTGCTACCGGCGTGGTCGGTGCGCGATGAGGTCGTCGCGGGCAAGCTGGCGCAGCTTCAGATCAGTGGGCACCGGCTGCGCCGTTCGGTGTCGCTGGTGTCGTTGGGACGGTTCCAGCCATCGCCGACGCGAGCATTCATCGCTTACATCATTCGGCACAAATCGAAAATTCAGACCATGGCCGAAGGCGAGAAGAAATCGAAGTCGGCGTGACTGGACGTGAGCCGCGACAGCGACTATCATCACCGCTGCTTCCCACTCGCGGTTTCATCTTGCGTTCCAAACAATCAAACATAGAACGGAGAGCGACGTGATCTCGGAATTGCGCGCCCATTTCAACAGCAATTTTACCGAAGAGAAGTATCGGCGGTTCCTGCAATCGCTCAACGTAGCGGTCGAGACGAAGGTCGAGTTCCGCCCGTGCGAGACGCCTGTGTTTGTGCCGGGCGATCTGCTTGCCGAAATGCGCCAATCTGCTGGAGAAATCATCGCGCAACTTTGCGCGCCCGAATACAAGGCGGCGTCTACCCGCGCGATTCCGGCTGCTTTCAACACGCCGAACGAAGGCGAGCATCCGGACTTCATTCAGGTTGACTTCGCCGTCACGCGAGACGAAGGCGGCGCGCTGGTTCCGAAGCTGATCGAGTTGCAGGGCTGCGCGTCGCTTTATGCTTTCCAGTACATCCTGCCGCAG
>JAJVID010000124.1:0-12379 GCA_022072205.1 Acidobacteriota bacterium | reverse complement strand
CGCGGTTAAGCAAGGGCGCAATGATGGGAGTTGACTTCAACAAGAATAAGACGTGGGTAGGTTCTTCGTGTGGTTTCTGGTATGCGAGTGATGGCGGTTGATTACGGCGCGCGCAGCATTGGCGTTGCGGTATCGGATGAATTGCTGTTGACCGTGCGCCCGTTGACGACGATTCGCCGCGATAAATTGAAATACCCACAGGTCATAGAGCGAATCTGTGAATTGGCCGCTGAAAACGGTGTGACCACATTGGTCGTCGGGTTGCCGTTGAACATGGACGGTACGCGTGGGCAAGCGGCAGAGCGCGTGGAAAGATTCATCTCGGATTTACGGCGGAAATTTTCGATCCCGATTGTGGCGGTTGACGAACGGTTGACCTCCATCGAAGCCGATCAGATATTGCGCGAAATGGGCGTGAGTTTACGGGAGCGCCGCGCGAAATCAGACGAATACGCTGCGACGATCATTCTGCAGGATTACATTGACGGACAAAGACGACAGCCCCCATCCGATAATTCATCATCAATTCCCTCACAATAAATCCAGGCAATAAAATCAAGGCAATGCGACCAAGACCTAATCCCCAACCCCGAAAGAAATCACGCTCGTTTACCTTTTACCTGTTTTTAATCGCTGTCGCTGCGATCAGCGGCGGAATGTGGCTGAGGAGTGAGATCAACACCCCTTATGAGCACAACGCCGCGAAAAAGATCATCACGATAGAACCCGGCGCCAACACCTCGGCGATTATCGCCCGGCTCTACAATGAAGGTGTTCTGGAACACGAGTGGCCGGTCCGCATCTGGCTTCGTATCTTCCCGAATGGAAAGAGATTTAAAGCCGGCGACTATGAATTCAAATCGCCAATCTCCGCACGCGAAGTGATCAACCAGTTGGCGCGCGGCAGCGTGGCCACGCGGCAATTCACGATCCCGGAAGGATTCAACCAATTCGACATCGCGCACCTGCTGTCCGGGCTTAAGCTAAAAGATCCTGCGACCAGACCTGAAGATTGGCTGGCGTTGTTCAAAAATACTTCGTTGATTGCCGACTTGGATCCGCAGGCGACAACGCTCGAAGGTTATCTCTTCCCTGACACCTACGATTACACGGCGAGCGCGAAACGGGCGCAACTGGTTGAGGTGATGGTCAAGCGTTTCCGTGAGGTTTACACGCCGGAGATGCAAGCGCGCGCGGAAGAGTTGAATATGAAGACGCGCCAGGTGGTGACGCTGGCGTCGCTGATCGAAGAGGAAGCGAAAGTGGATAGCGAGCGCGAGCTGATTTCATCGGTCTTTCATCGCCGATTGAAGCTGGGAATACAGTTGGCTTGCGACCCGACAGTGATTTACGCCGCGCTGCTCGAAGGCAAATATCGCGGCAAGATTTATCAGAGCGACCTTGACCGGAATTCGCCTTACAACACTTACAAGCGGGCCGGGTTGCCGCCAGGCCCCATCGCTTCGCCAGGAAAACGTTCGTTGCAAGCCGCGCTCAATCCCGCGCAGACCGATTATCTATATTTCGTAGTTGACGCCGAGAAGAACGACGGCTCGCATAGGTTCTCGGCAAGTTCGGTTGATCACAATAAAGCTGTGAAGGTTTTGCGGCAGTCGGAGCGCAACGGAAAATAATCCTGTCTCAACGGCCTTCAGCTTGGGAAAGCTCTCTCATTGAAGCGACAACCGCTTCCGTGTATTCAGTAGTGCTGGCTGTCCCGCCCAGATCGCGCGTGCGAACCTGTTTGTCCGCCAGCGTGTGAATCATTGCGCGCTCGATCAAATCAGCCGCTGAGCGTTCGCCCAGATGCCGCAGCATCATCACCGATGTTTGCAGTAGCGCCGTCGGATTGGCAATGTTCTTTCCGGCGATGTCGGGCGCGCTGCCGTGGACAGCTTCAAAGACCGCGCCGAATTCGCCGATGTTTGCTCCCGGCACGACGCCAAGCCCGCCGACCAGCCCGGCGGCCAAATCCGAGATGATGTCGCCGTATAAATTTTCAAGCAGCAGCACGTCGAATTGCTGCGGCTTCATCACAAGCTGCATGCAGGCGTTGTCAACGATTTTGTCATCGGCGGCGATGTCGGGATATTCAGCCGCCACTTTGCGGAAGCAATCGAGAAAGAGACCGTCCGACAATTTCATGATATTGGCTTTGTGAATCGCCGTGACCTTCTTCCGGTTTTCGCGGCGGGCGTGCTCAAACGCGAAACGCGCGATGCGGGTCGAGGCTTTCTCGGTGATGATCTTCAGACTTTCAACCACGCCGGGCACGACCACGTGCTCGATGCCCGAATACAAATCCTCAGTGTTTTCACGCACGACAACCAGATCGAGATCGCCGAAGGGCGTGACCAATCCGGGCAGATTTCTGACCGGGCGCAGGTTGGCGTAAAGGTCGAGTGTTTTTCGCAACCGCACATTGACGCTGGTGAAGCCTGTGCCGACCGGCGTGGTCAGTGGGCCTTTCAACGCAATGCGATTTCGTTTGATGGATTCGAGAACAGGTTCGGGCAGCGGGTCGCCGTAACGAGAGAGAGCTTCGGCGCCGGCGATGAAGCTCTCCCATTCGATTTCGACGCCTGAAGCTTCGATGATGCGGACGACCGCGCCGGTGATTTCAGCGCCGATGCCGTCTCCGGGGATAAGTGTTACTTTATGGGTCATAGAAGTTTTTGATATCGAGATTTTATATTTGGGATTTGACGGGCAGTTCGTCACTCTAAACTCGAAAGCCAAAACTTTCAATTTCTGAAAGCAAAAGGCGATGCTCCGTTATAAAAGAGAGGAGCATCGCCTTTTGAAAGACGAATCTGAGTGAGAGGTTATTTTTTGGCCTTCGGCGGAACGATGCTGTCCTTGGCGGCCTTGGCGACGCGGAATTTGACGACAGTCTTGGCCGGGATCTTGATCGCTTCGCCAGTCGCGGGATTGCGGCCCATACGGGCTTTCCGAGCGGCTTTGACGAGTTTTCCGACTCCGGGCAGAGTGAAAGCGCCGGCTTTCTTAGTTTGAGCGACGGCGACGGCGGCGAGTTCATCAAGAACGTCGTTCGCGGCCTTCTTGGAAAGTCCGAATTTCTCCGCGAGGTGGGCGGCCAGTTGGCTCTTGGTCATCAGTTTTGCTGCCATGTTTTTTTCTCCTTGTGAAGTGATTTACTTCAGGCTGCGCTTCGACGGAATTGATGATGTCCGGCTTGAGGAGCAACCTTTCTGTAATTTGCCGGAGACAGTAATGCGGACTCCGGCTCTTTTGTTGATCACGACGTTGACCTCAGGCAAATCAGTCACAATCGTGACGAGTGAAAATAACAAATTGTCATCGCATGTATATTGTGCCAAAACGCGCGGCAGTATACCGTAGCAAGTATAGGCGCGCAAGATGAAACACCTGATTTTTCAGGCTGAAAATGCAAGTGAATCGTGGAGACCGCATGGGCATTGGTTTTCCGAGCCGTTGCTCGCAAGGCCGCCGACACGTGAGCCGGATATAAAAGAAACAGGCGATGAACATGTAGCTGTGGCGATTGCCAAACTCGGCGAGTTTAGTTTAGATTCTGTCGCCGCGTGAAAGGCCGCAGCGTTGAGGAGTCTCGACGCAAGGCGTCGCGCCTGTCTTTATCTCAGTAAGCAGGATGTTCAATTGAAAGCATCGCGTGCTCAGTGCTTTCATTCCATTTTTCGTCAAAATCGTAAGCGGAAATTTCGAGCCGGAATTTCAAGGAGGGTCTTAACCGTGCCATTAGCAGTTTGTCCTGAGTGCGAAGCGGAGATTCACGTCGAGGATGACGTGGACAAAGGGGAAATCATCCGTTGTGAGGAATGTGAGACGGCGCTGGAAGTAGTCGGTCTCGATCCGATCGAACTGGATATCGCGTCGGAAGACGATGAGGAAGAATATTACGACGACGAAGGGGAAGGCAGATATTGAGGATGGATCGGCGTCGGCCTGACTTGCTCACCCACTACTTAGCCGGAGCAGTATAACCTGTGCGGTTAACGCGCAATTGAATTCCAGGGCGTGAAGTCTTGATCCGAACGTCGTGAAATTTGCCGTCGCGCAAATCAGGATAGTAAGCCAGCGTGTAACTCGCGCGAATTTCTTCAGCGAGCGATTTGAAAATTGGCGCGAAGTCTTTGGCGTCGGCGGCGAAGTCGCGCCCGCCTGTTACGCTGACTACCCGCGTCGCGTCGAGCGGCGTGATCACGCGCTCGCCCGACCGTGTGGGTGAGAGCATGTAAGACGGCAGAGTGATTGAATAAACAGTTACCCCCGCCGCATTCGCCCGGCGCGCCAATTCCTGACGGCCAATGACGCTCGCCGAATCGAACCCGTCGCTGATGACTATCACGACGCGCCGCACTGGACGGTTTTTACGAGCGCGCGGCGCATTCCGGTCGAGCATGGTAACTGCGCGGTCAATTGCGTCATAGATTCGCGTCGAACCTTCAAAGCGATCAGCTTTGGCGAACGCGCGTTCCAGCTTCCGAGGGTCGCTGGTGAAATTCTGCAAAACCTTCACGTCGTAGTTGAAAGTTAACGCCGCAAAGACCGAATCGCCGCGCATTAACTCGGTGAACTTCATCGCTGCTTCGCGTAAAGTGACGGTCTCTTCCGGTTTGAGGCTTCCAGAAGTATCGAGAGCGAAAACCACGGCCAGCGGGCGCGAGAGCGCCGCCTCATCTGTTACAGCGAAGAAGTCAATCTTCTTCAACTTCCCGTCTTCATAAATCTCCAACTCATTCTCTTTCAGGTCGCGCACGTAATTGCCGTTTTTGTCCGTCGCGGTCACGTCAATTATCACCAGGTCAGTGTCCATTCGGATGGTTAATCCGGGACGCTGCTCCGGCGCGCTTTGCTTTTGGGCGGTGGTTGAGGCAGGGAGGGCAAGCGCGAAGGCCACCGGGACAATCGCGCATATCAGCAAACGAAATTTCATAGCAGTCTTGTTATAATCCCTTCCAGCGTCGCGGCGCAATCAATACAGGCTGTGTAACCGAATAGCTCCGGGCGCGCAATTTGAACCAGCAAACTGTATTCCTCAAGGAGTCTCATGAAATCGCAATTCAGATACGCAATCATTTGCGCGCCGGTTCTGGCTGTCATTCTACTCGGACAGGCCGACGCGCAATCCGATGTTCGAGCGGGCATTCGAGCCGGCATTCTCAAGGGCAAGGTGAAAGAACCGAATGGAAAGGCTATCGAGGGGGTGACGGTGCGCGCAATCCGCGAGAAGAAAGATGAAGAGAAGCGTGAAACAAAAAGCAACGACAAAGGCGATTTTGAATTCGCCGACCTGCCGGCGGGCCAATACACGCTCTCATTTGAAAAGCAGGGCTATAAAACTTTCACAACGCGAAAGCTGGAAATCACGTCCGGCGAAACAACCAAAATCAGCCGCGCAATCGAACTCCCGCGAGAAGGCGATCCTTACGCCGTTGTCCGCGGCGCAGTTTTTTATGGCTCAGGCTACACGCTGCCCAACTCAACCGTAACGATCGAGCGGCTTGACGGCGGGAAGAAATTTAAACAGGAGACGGTTTCGCGCGAGGGCGGTGAATTCGCTTTCCGCCTGAAGGCGGAGAAAGCGAAATACCGCATTACCGCCGCCGCGCGCGGCTTCCAGGCTACTTCAGTGGAAATTGAAATTGAGAACGACGAGGCCAGAAATGTGGCGTTGACGTTGCAACCGGTCAAGTAAACCGGAGTTTCACCTCGGCGACCGTTGAAATAAGATTACAATCTATGCCGAAAGAAAAAGTGCTCGTGGTTGATGACGACTCGGCGATCCGCTTCACGCTTGCCGAAGCGCTCAACAGTTGGGGCTACGATCCGCTTGAGGCCGCGACGGTGACGGCGGCGCTGGAATTGTTCGAGACTGAACAACCGTCGGCGGTATTGCAGGACATCAATCTGCCTGATGGCTCCGGGCTTGACGCGCTGGTCGAATACAAAAGACGCCAGACGCAGGCCATCGTGATCATGATCACGGGCAATGTTCAACTCGACAACACAATCGCGGCGCTGCGTGGCGGCGCTTACGATTTCATCAGCAAGCCGATCAGCCTGGGCGAACTTCAGGTCACAATTCGCAATGGGATCGAGGCAGGCAAACTCAGGCGCGAAATTCGCAGCCTGCGCCGACAGCAGGAGCGGCGATTCAGCTTCGACCAGATCATCGGCAAATCGTCGGCGATGACGGAGATGATTCATCTGGCGCGCAAGGTCGCTGCGAGCGAAGCTTCATCCGTGCTGCTGCTCGGTGAAAGTGGCACAGGCAAGGACCTGGTGGCTAAAGCGATTCATTACGGATCCTCCCGCGCTGATCAGCCATTCGTCGCAATCAACTGCGCTGCGATTCCAGGCACGCTGCTCGAAAGCGAGTTGTTCGGCCACGAAAAAGGCGCCTTCACCGACGCGCGCCAGCGCAAGGAAGGGCTGTTCGAGCAGGCGCAGGGCGGCACGCTCTTTCTGGACGAAATCGGCGAGCTTGAACTTGGTTTACAGGCCAAATTGTTACGTGTTCTGGAAGAAGGAGCTTTTCGCCGCGTCGGCGGACTGAAAGATTTGCCACTGGATATTCGCATCATCGCGGCGTCGAATCAAAATTTGAAAGCCGAAAGCGAGGCCGGGCGCTTTCGGCTTGATCTTTACTACCGTCTGTCGGTCATTCAGATTGACCTGCCTCCGCTGCGCGAGCGCGGAGATGATGCGCTGCTGCTGGCCAAATATTACATCGAGCATTTCAACGAACGGCTGCGGAAGCGGGTTCGCGGGCTGACCGGGGATGTTGAGGGTATCTTCCGTCATTACGTGTGGCCGGGAAATGTGCGCGAATTGCGGAACGTGATCGAGCGCGCGATGATTCTGGAAGATTCTGATTTGATTACTGCAAGCTGGTTGCCGCGCGATTTGATCAGAAACGAACGGACGTTGGCTTCGTCTCCCGTCGTTCCTGAGACGCAATCCGCCGAAGCGTCCACGCCATCTTTTCAATTACCCCCCGAAGGCATTGATCTGGAGCAGATCGAGTTATCGTTCGTCAGCCAGGCGATGGAACGGAGCGGCGGAAATCAAACGCGCGCGGCTGAGTTGTTGGGCATTTCGCGCGATCAACTTCGGTATCGCTTGAAGAAGATTGACTGGTCTCAGCCGTAAGGGTGATCGGATGCACTTTTGTCGTCCATCGCCTTAAGCTCATCCACTGCGGTTTTTTCCGCTCCTCAATTTGTTATTTCACCCAATCCAGACGGGGTCGCCTGCGCCTGGCAGGGATTTTCGCGCGGCACAGTCATTGCACTTGAGCTGAGCAGGAGGACGTTGCGCACGGCGCGACGTGAAAACCAATGAGAAAAGCAATGAAGGTTTTATTGGCGGTTGACGGCTCGGAATGCAGTATGGCGGCGGTGGATGAAGCCGCTCGCATCCCGTGGCCTGAAGGAAGCGCGGTCAGAATCATAACCGTAGCTGAAGTTCCCTCGCCGATTACGCTTTGGGCGGCGCCCATGCCCGATGGCTCTTTTAAAGAATGGGAAAGGGCCTTCGAAGAGCAATCCACAGAAAGGGCCGCGAAAGCGGCGGCGCGTTTCGGCGAAATCGCCGGATCGCAAACCGATGTGATCACAAGGATGCTCAAAGGCGATCCCAAAATAACGATTCTGGACGAGGCGGATCATTGGGGGGCTGATCTGATCTTCGTGGGCACTCACGGTTATAACGCTCTGCAACGGTTCTGGCTCGGCTCTGTATCGCGCGCCGTCATGTCGAATGCGAAGTGCTCCGTTCACATCGTGCGGCGTCGTGAAAGTCAGGACGCGTACGGAAGAGGAATGAGGATTCTGCTTGCGGTTGATGGTTCGGGGCCGAGCGACATTGCCATCGAAGAGATCGCCAACCGCCCCTGGCCTGCCGGGAGCGAGGTCCGCGTGATTTCCGCCATTCATCTACCTTTCACGCCAACGCCCGAAACGTGGGCGTTGCCGGAAAGCTATTACGCCAACGTAGAAAAGATCGCGCGGGAACAGGCTGAGTCGGCGGTCAACAGCGCCGTCGCTCGTCTGCGAGCGAGCAATTCGGAGCGGGGAATACCGCTGACGCTGTCGGAGGAAGTGATCGTCAGTCATGCGGAAGAAGCGATCATAGACGAGGCAAAGAGGTGGAACGCCGATCTGATCGCGCTCGGATCGCACGGTTATAGCGGCTTCGAGCGTTTCCTGCTCGGCTCAGTTTCGCAGGCGGTCGCCTCGCACGCGTCCTGCTCAGTCGAGATTGTCCGCGCGAAATCGTCCGCATGAAAACGCCGGGCGAGAGGGAGATCAGGGCAATGAGCATTGGCAAATTGAGAGATGAAGATGCGCTGGAGGTGCTGCGCGCTGGGAATCTGGGAAGGCTCGGTTGCATTGCTGAGGAGGAGCCTTACGTCGTGCCGGTCAATTATCTCTTCGATGGCAAAGATATTTATATTCACTCGCTTCCGGGCAGAAAGATCAACGCGCTGCGCGACAATCCCCGCGCCTGCTTGCAGGTTGACGAGATACGCGACGCGTATCACTGGCGCAGCGTGATCGCATACGGAACTTACGAGGAGGTTTTTGATGAACAGGCGCGAGAAAGCGTTTTGAGTAAACTCCTCACCGGATTGCCGAACATGACCCCGGTCGAGTCGAGGCTGACGCAGGGATTGAAGCAAACCATAGTTTTTCGCCTTCGCGTGGATGCAATAACCGGCGTTGGCGAGGACTGGTAAGCCCGGCGATTTTGAGCATTGTTGCCGCAAATGCGCTTTCAGAGACGCTTCTACAGCCGTACACCGCCGCAAGACTTCTGAAGATCATAGCCGCCGTGTTGAGAGAAGAATGAATGCGCAGCGAGGTTTGTGAATGGCCTGCGAATTGCCACTAAAGTGGCATGTATCCCGAATTGCGAAAATTCACCAATGGTCTGGGGTGGTTTAAACGCCCATTAGCGCTTTGTGTCGGAAGCCTGCTGACGATAGTTCTCTTTAACTTCGTCATGATTGCGGCGGAAACAAAAATAAACAGTCCTCTGCCTAAGAATCGAAAACCGAACGCGCGATCTGCTTCATTGAATCAAGAAGAAATAAACGAAGCGAGATCTCTCCTTGCTTCGCTCGGCTACTGGATTGACACAGCCGGTTCAGGGCGGGATGGCCAATTGCGTCATGCGCTGGTCGCATTTCAGAAAGTCGAAAGGCGGAACCCGACCGGGAATTTGACCGCTGATGAACTTCGAGCGATACGCGCAGCGCATAGCCCCGAAGCGCGTGAGGCCGGGGATGCGCACATCGAAGTAGATCTGAAAAGACAGGTGCTGTTTGTCGTTGGCGTTGGCGGCGCTGTTTTGAAAGTTCTTCCCATCTCGTCAGGCAGCGGGAAACTGTTTACTTCTGAAGGCCGTACGCGTAGAGCTATTACGCCCACTGGCCGCTTCACTGTTTATCGCAAGATCGCAGGATGGCGTAAAAGCCCGCTGGGATTGTTGTATTACCCAAACTACATTGACGGCGGCATAGCCATTCACGGCAATCCGTCAGTGCCGATCAGGCCGGCCAGCCACGGCTGCATCCGCATTCCGATGTTCGCCGCTAAAGAATTCAGCGAAATGACGCCGGTCGGGATGGCTGTGCTGGTCTACGACGACGACAAGCATCAACCACTGTTGCCTTGATCGAAACGGCGCCGAATGAGCGTTTCTCAAACCAAACGTAAACAGGGCAGGCTTCAACGCATTTTCCCGAAGTTGATTGTTATGATCACGCTAAAGTTGCATAGCGCCACGTTCAGCGAAGCGACTATTCCAGATCGCCTTTCGACTTGCGGTTCTGCTGCCAGGGATCGTCTACGTCAAGCTCGCCGTGAATCGCCTCGGTCACCGGATGGAGCATATGTTGGACTTCTGGCAAAGAGCTTTGTGCGAATTCCTGCGGGCTTCCGAAGAAAGCGAGTTTGCCTTCGTCCAGCAAGAGGACTCGCACGTCCGGAACGTACCCGGAGATTTTCTCGATGTGGCTGCCAGCTTTGCTTTCGACCGCCCGGTGTTTAGCCAGATAGGGAATTTCGTGAAGGGCTTTAGTGACGAAGATCGAAGAGATGCCGTGAATATCCCGCGCGCGAACGATCAGATCCAACACATGTTGCGCATTGATCGGATCCAAGCCTGAGGTCGGTTCGTCAAACAGCATGATTGAAGGCCATCCGATCAGGGCGCGAGCAAGCTCAAGGCGGCGCTTCATTCCACCCGAAAGCTCTTCCGCCTGTTTATCAAGTTCGTCCTGCAACCCGACGAATGTCAGAACTTCGACGACTGCGCCCTCGATCTTATCTTCCGGCCAGTCCCGGTCGGTCAGCCGGTACGCGGCGTTTTCGTAAACTGTCTGGCCGGTGAAGAGTGCGTTTTCCTGAAAGACCATTCCCATCGTCTCACGCCGCAGCGCGAGCAGATCGTTCTCTTCCATCACGGTGATGTCCTGCCCATTGATCAGGACTTCGCCCTCGTCAGGCCGCAAGAATCCAATCGCCAGGCGCAACAGAACCGACTTGCCGGAACGGGAATCGCCTGTGACACAGATCATCCCGCCTCGCGGAAGCGTGAAGCTGACGTTGCGCAACGCCTGGGTATCGTCAAAGCTGATTGAGACGTTACGGAATTCGATAGCGGATGTTTGCGTAAAATTCATAATGGTTTTAGCCTGATTTCCAACCTGATGCGTTGAGCAATGAGCGCTCCTCAAAGTTCCGAGCAGGCTATACAATAAATTCGATTGCCCCGACGCGCAAAGTCGCGCTCCATACAGCGTAAAATTCCCGATGAGGTTTCGAAGAGATGACCAAGGAAGAGGCTCGCGCGAAGTTTGCCGAAATGATAGCGCGAAACGAAAACGATGTTGAACTGGATCGAGCGGCGCTGTTGATAGCGGCTGAAGAATACCCGCATCTGGACGTTGAAAAATATCTCGACCAGATCGTCGCGTTCGCCGAATTGGCCGGGGCGCGTGACGATATTCAAGCCGATCCGCGGACGCGGATAATGCGGCTGAGCGATTTGCTTTTCGACGAACTCGGATTTCACGGCAACGTCGAAAACTATTTCGATGCGCGCAATAGCTTCCTCAACGACGTGATTGACCGTCGCACGGGCATTCCGATCACGCTCTCGGTTCTCTTCATCGAAATCGCGCGAAGGATCGGATTGAAACTCTTCGGAGTCGGAATGCCCGGTCATTTCATCGTCAAATTCGTGGGGGACGGACATGAGATTCTTGTTGACCCATTCAACGGCGGACGGTTGCTGTCAGAAGAGAAATGCCGGGAGATGATCGAGGAGATATACGACAGCCAGATGAAATTCCATCCGGCTTTTCTTTACGCTGTGACGAAGAAACAGATGCTGGCGCGGATGCTGCAAAACCTGAAAGGAATTTACGCCCGGTCAGGCGATCATTACAAGACGCTTGGGACGATTGAGCGCGCGATGATGATTGATCCTGAGTCAGCGAATGAACTCCGCGATCGCGGGTTGGTCTATTCGGGGATGAGCCGACATGCGGCGGCGCTGGCCGATCTGGAAGAATATTTAAGGCGCGCGCCGCAGGCTGCAGACGCAAAAGAGATCAAGGAACGAGTCAAGCTGTTGCGTCAGACTCAGGCGCAGTTGAATTAGCTGAATTGATGATTACTTCGTGGCCAAATCGTTGACGTGCGAAGTCAAGCGCGCTTTGTGTCGGGCCGCCGTGTTGTGGTGCAGAATGCCTTTCTGAACCGACTTATCAATCACCGAAACGGTCTCGGACAAAAGCGCCCGCGCCTCGTGGAGACTGCCTGCGGCAAGTGCAGCGCGCAGCTTTTTGATCTGGGAGCGCAGACGAGTGCGGTTGGCGGTGTTGATGGCGTTGCGGCGCGCATTCTGGCGGTCGCGCTTCTCTGCTGATTTATGGTTCGGCATGACTTTGAAATCTCTCCTTGCTGCTTACAGACGGGAATGATCCTGCTTTTACAAAGCGCGGAGTATAGTAACGTGGCGGCGCGCCTGTCAAGCAGGCGAATTGCATCAATCCCTCACCCACCTTTCCGCAACGGAGAGGTTCCTCTTGTTTGATCAAAAAACCGGGCGATTTCCGAGTAATTTTGGTCTTTTTAGCCTGCTCGGAGAGGAACCGGATAGCGCAATGATCTATAGCGCTGGTCTTGTCACCTGATGTGCAGACGCGCCTGCGACATTGGCTCGAAGACCATCTGCCTGCTCTGAAAATAACTGGTCGTTGGAAGGCTAAGCGGCGGCAGGCAGTTCTTCCACCGTGACCTTCACGCCCAGTGACTCTAGCTTTTGAATTAATCGTTTGCGTTGTTCGGTTACGTTCCGG
>JAJVID010000077.1 GCA_022072205.1 Acidobacteriota bacterium | reverse complement strand
GTCAACTGGCCTTCGTGAATCAGCAACCCGGCGTCGTAGCTGCCCTTCACGACTTCATCAATGATTTCGTCGAAGGGAACTACGCCGTAATCGAATTCCGGCGTGTGCAACCGAAGAGCAAGATAGGCGCTGGTCAGTGTGCCGGGAATCGCAATGCGTTTGTTTTTGATTTCGCTCGCGGGGAAAGCCTCGCGCGCGACGACAATGGGGCCGTAACCGTCGCCGATGCTCGCGCCGTGCGGCAGCAACGCGTAATGGTCGGCGATGTAGGCGTAAGCGTGGAACGACACGGCGGTCACGTCATATTCGCGGGTGGTCATCGCCACCTGATTGAGCGTTTGAATGTCTTTGAGGACGTGAGTGAAACGCAACTCGCCAGTGTCGAGCTTGTCGGTGGCGAGGCCGTAAAACATAAACGCGTCGTCGGAATCGGGACTGTGCGCAACTTTGATTTCTCGTGTAGCCATAAAAAAAGAATCTAGCCACAGAGCGCGCAGAGAGCACAGAGGGGTTTCAGGTGAAATTCTTCCCTCTGTGTTCTCTGTGACCTCTGTGGCTGAATGTATGTTATGCCGCCGCGTATTGGCGCAGCGGATGATAAAGCGTGTCGCGTTCGACGGCTTCAAAGCCGGCTTCGGTGACGAGTTTTACGATTTCGTCTTTTGAAGCTTCGTTGTCGCTCCTGGCTTCGACCAGGTAAGACTCCATCAGTTCGCCGCCGCCGGTGATCGTGCCGTCCAGGTCGTTAGCGCCGAAATGCAATGCGGTCTGAGCGAGCTTCTTTCCGAGCATCACCCAGTAGGCTTTGATGTGGTCAATGTTGTCGAGCATCAGCCGCGACACGGCTATGGTCTTCAAACTGTCAATGCCCGACGGGCCGGGCAGATGCGCGAGCTGCGTGCCCGGCGGATAGAACGCCAGCGGGATGAAGCATTGAAAACCGCTCGATTTGTCCTGCTGTTCGCGCAAACGGACGAAATGATCAACGCGGTCTTCAAGCGTTTCGATGTGGCCGTAAAGCATCGTCGCGTTGGTCTTCAAACCGGCTTTGTGGACTTTGCCGGACATCTCCAGCCAGCGGTCGCCGTCGGTCTTATGCGTGCAGATTTTCTCGCGCGTCTCTTCGGCGAAGACTTCGGCGCCGCCGCCCGGACACGAATCCATCCCGGCGGCTTTCAACTTCTCGATCACTTCCTCGTCGGACATCTTGTAAAACTTGGCGAAGAAATCCAGCTCGACCATCGTGAAGGCTTTCAGGTGAAGCTGCGGGAACTCGCGCTTGATGGTCGAGAGCATTTCGGTAAAGTAGGAAAACGGCAGCCGCGTGTTCAACCCGCCGACGATGTGCAATTCGGTCGCGCCCTGCTCGCAGGCCTCGCGCGCGATCTTCAGGCATTCTTCGAGGTTGTGCGTGTAACCGCCTTCCTGATTGTGTTTGACGAAGAAGCTGCAGAATTTGCAATCGGCGTAACAATAATTGGTCGGGTTCAGGTGGCGGTTGACATTGAAATAGGTTTTGAGTCCGTGTTTGCGGCGACGAACGATGTCGGCCAAACGGCCCACGCCGTGCAGGTCGTCGCTGCGATAAAGCGTCAATCCGTCCTCAAAGCTCAACCGCTCATCGGCGATGACTTTATCGGCGATTGGGGTGAGCGCGCGGTCGAGTAGAAAGCTATTCATCATGATTTTTCCTTTTATTCATTCGCCAGTTTGTCCAGCGCCTCGCCGGTCACGCGGAAGATCGTCCAATCGTCCATCGGCCTGGCGCCGAGCGACTTGTAAAAATTGATCGAAGGTTCGTTCCAATCGAGCACAGACCATTCCAAGCGCCCGCAATTTCGTTCTTTCGTCAGCCTGGCCAGATGCGCGAGCAACGCCTTGCCGAAGCCCTTGCCGCGATGTTGCTCGTCAACGTACAGGTCTTCCAGGTAGATGCCCGGCCTTCCGAGAAACGTCGAATAGTTGTGAAAGAAGAGCGCAAAGCCGGCTGGTTCGCCACGATGATAACCGATGATGACTTCGGCGTAGCGGCGCTCGCCGAAGAGCGTTTCGCGCAAAGTATCCTCGGTGGCTGTCACTTCGTCTGCCAGCTTTTCGTAAACAGCGAGCTTTTTGATGAAGCTCAAAATCACTGGCGCATCGCTGGCGGTCGCCGCCTTGATCTCAAAGTCTTGTGGAGTCGTCATCGGTTCAAACCCAGGCGCTGGCGGATGATTTCTTCAAGTTCCGTCTTGATCACTTCACCGGGAGCGATCCGAATTCGTTTGGCGACAACCTCGCCTTCTTTCTGAATGTCGCCATTGGCGATCAGGATGTTGAGCGGCGTCCCCCAATTTCGCTGATCGTCAATCTGGCGGCGGTAGGCGTAATGTGTCGTGCCGGTGCGGTTTTTCTTCCTGTCGTCGCCCTCGATGCAGATTGGATAGGTCGGCTTGTGCCTTTCGATGAACTCCCGCAGTTCTTTGCGGCTCGAATATTCGCAGACGCCGATGACCAGCAAGCCCTGATCGCGGTATTTGTCGTAAATCTCGGTCATCGTCTTCACGTCGAAGTTCGAGTTGTGGCACCACGCGGCGAAGTAATGAACAAGCGTCAGCTTTTTGCCGCTCACCGATTCGCGCAAATTGAATTTGCCGTCATCAAGCGTGGGGTAGGTGAAATCCTTGACCTCCATCTCGACTTCACGCAGCGGGACGTAATTGTGTGAATCGGCCTCGACGGTTTGAACCTTCAGGGTTTGATCGGTCTGAGCGAAAACGGCCTTCGCCGCCGGGGCTGCGAGCAGAAAGCAGAGCAGACAAATTGTCCTTGATGCGTTTTTCATTTGATCAAAAAGATGTCGGCGGCAATGGTTATGAACAGGATCACGCTGACGTAAGCGTTTGTCGTGAAGAACGCCATGTTCAATCGCGACAGGTCATCGGCGCGCACAAGTCTATGTTGATAAATCAGCAGCAGGGCAGTCGCGATGATGCCCAGCAGCCCGATCCAATGCAATCCCGTCAAGGAATAAATCACCGCGAGAGCCGCGAACATCGCCGCGTGCAGCCCGCGCGAAATCCACAACGCCCGCGCGACGCCGAACTTTTGCGGGATCGACCGCAGCCCTGCCTGTTCGTCGAAATCACGATCCTGACAAGCGTAGACGATGTCGAAACCAGCCGTCCACAGCATCACAGCCAGGGAAAGCAGCAGCGGCGTTGGCGAATCAATTGCGCCGCGCACAGCGATCCAGGCCCCGGTTGGCGCGATTGACAAACACCATCCCAGAACCAGATGCGAAAACGCCGTGAACCGCTTCGTGTATGAGTAAAACAAGATCGAAGCCAACGCCACCGGCGAAAGAATCAGCGTCAGCCGATTGAGCATGAAGGCCGCCAGGAAGAACAACGCGGCTGAAGCGATGGTGAAGAGAGCCACGAACTGCGCGCTCAGAAGCCCCGCCGGAATCGCCCGCATCTCCGTTCTCGGATTCGCCGCGTCGAAATCGCGGTCAACCAGCCGATTAAAAGCCATCGCAGCCGAACGCGCCCCGACCATCGCAACGACGATCCACAAGATTTGATTCCACGCCGGCAAGCCTTTCGCCGCGAGCACCGCGCCCAGAAACGCGAACGGCAGCGCGAAGATCGTATGCTCGATCTTGATCATTTCGAGTGTGATTTTCAGGCTGCGAAACATACAGTAGGGAGTAGGGAATAGGGAGTGGGGAGTGAGGGGAAATTGTTGTTTCCCTCACTCCCCACTCCCTATTCCCTACTCCCCCTCTTCCTACTCCCTTCCCACCGGGTCAGTTGCTCGTGTGAAACGCCCAAGTGATCCAGCAGGCGATGAATGAAATGCTCGACCAGGTCGTCAATTGTTTGGGGATGATGATAAAAACTGGGCATTGCGGGGATGATTCTGACGCCTGAACGGGCCAACTTAAGCATATTTTCCAGATGTATTACATTAAGTGGCGTTTCACGTGGCACAAGTACAAGCGGACGGCTCTCTTTGAGGATGACGTCGGCTGCCCTGTGAATAAGGTCTCTGGAAACGCCGTTGGCTACGGCTCCGAGCGTGCTCATGCTGCACGGGACGATCACCATCGCATCGCTCAGATAAGAGCCGCTGGCGATTGATGCGCCGATGTCGTTTGCCGAATGAACAGCCACCTTTTCGGAATCCTCGCCCAGCAATTCGCGGACAACTCGGCGGTCGGTTCCCGCGACGTTCAGCCCCAACTCTTCGCTGACGACGCGCGCACCAGCTTGCGAAATGACGAGGTCAATGCGGGCCACGTCAGAACTCGCGTTGAGGCGCGCAAGCAACTTCTGGGCGTAAACCGAACCGCTCGCTCCGGTAATGCCGACGGTGATGGATTTCATGTGTCTGTTTACCGTGATGTCATAGGCTCGAATTGATCGGCAACTATATTGGCCGCTGCAAAAGCTTGTCAAGCAATGCGTAGGACGCTATAAAGCCTTCAGTTATTGACTGATTTCTTCTTCTGATTTTATGGACCAGGAACGACTGAAAGAATTACTGCTGCAGTTCAGGGAAGGCCGGATGGAGTTGGATCAGGCGCTGGAGAGGCTGCGCCATCTGCCGTATGAAGACCTGGGTTATGCGCAGGTTGATCATCACCGCTCGATCCGCCAGGGTTTTCCCGAAGTCATTTTCGGGCAGGGGAAAACGCCTGGGCAGATAGCCGGGATCGCATCGGCGCTGCTCGAACGTTCGTCGAATCTGTTGATTACCCGAACCAATCGCGAAACGTTCGAGCAGATCAAGGCGATTGCCGAAGCCGCCGAGTATCACCAATCCTGCAACGCAATCTCGGTGCGGCGGGACGTGACGTTGCGCGGACGCGGCGTAATCGCGGTGGTCACTGCCGGAACATCCGACATCCCAGTGGCCGACGAGGCCGCGATCACCGCCGAAATCATGGGCAATCGGGTAGAGAGGATTTTTGACGTCGGCGTCGCGGGCATTCACCGCGTCCTGGGCCGGCGCGAATCTTTGCAATCGGCGCGTGTGATTGTGTGCGCCGCAGGGATGGAGGGAGCCTTGCCTTCGGTGGTCGGCGGGCTGGTCAGCGTGCCGGTGATCGCCGTGCCGACCAGCATCGGCTACGGCGCCAGTTTCAACGGCATCGCCGCGTTGCTCGGAATGCTCAACTCCTGTTCGTCAAACGTCACGGTCGTCAATATTGACAATGGTTTCGGCGCGGGTTTCGTCGCCAGTCTCATCAACAGGGAATGATTCTGCGGTAGTGATCGCGCGCAGGACAGGCTCGCGCGTCTCGTGGTCTTCGGCTGGGCGCCGCTGCCTCACCTCTTTTGCGCGGATAACCATCGCTTTCAGACCTCTCCGAAATTCATCCAGAGTCATCCCGCGCCAGATTTCGTGGAATTGCGCGAACAGCGCTGATTGCCGCTCGTCGTATTCCGAAATTATCTTTTCCAGCGAGGCGGTCTGCTCATTCCACATCCCGCGCTTGCCCGCCCGGTTCAATCTCTCTTCGATCACGCCGCGCTGAGTCACGCAATCCTGAATCTCGCCCAGCAAATCCTGATTGCGTTTGAGCAGGTCAATCAGCAGCGCCAGTCTGTCAGGATAAAATTCGCGCAGGCTCTCGGCGCTGTACCGCAGCCGTTTTCCCGAAATTCGCAGGTCGTGGAGTTGTTCGGGCGTAGGCGTGTGATCGGGATTGGGCCAATGCGAATAAAATTCCTTGATTCGCGTCCGCAGGATTCGCGTCGCGGCCTTCTTCGCTTGATCGTCCGGAGAAATCTTCCTGATTTTAAGCGGCTTGGCCATGTTCTTCCTCAATCGGTTCAGGCTGAAGATCCACATCGTCAGAATGGGATTCGGAGCGCAGTTCCACAGGCTCAATGTTGGTCTCTTCAGATGAAAACTCTCGCTTGAAACCGGCGTACTCTTGACCGCGCAGATAATTTATCAGCGCGCGCAATCGCAGTCTTCGCCTGGCCCGCAGTCTCCGAATCAGCGGAGAGATCGCGCGCTTCTCTTCATCAGAGCGGGTGGGCAGGGAAGCTTTCATTGCGAGAATCATCACATCCATATCGCGCACATCGCCGAGCGCATCGGCAAGATTTTGTAGTATTAGCCGCAACCTCTTTCGATCCTGTTTGGGAACGCAGACTGCGAAATTGCTCAACGCGACTCTGAGGCGGCGGATGGCGACGCGCATATCGTGGATAGATTCAACATCTCCGCTCAGCGATCCGGATTCGTGAGAGATGATGATCCGGTGAAGTTCGGTAAAAATTCGATTGGCAAATTGCTTTACAGACTCCGGGGCGGGAGCCTCGTGTGTGTTCATAAAGATGTTCTCCTGGTATGGTGAACCGCAGGAACATTTTATGCCTGCGCGTTTTCACCGCTCAAGGTTCACGCGACGGCGGAAGGTCGGCGGAAATTTTTTCAGCAAGGGCGAAAAAATTCTGGAAGAAACATCCGATTGCGTGTTTTCCATAAGTGCCAGCAAGATCTGCTGGTGTTGAGTTAGGGACGTGGCGGTCCGATGCCGGTATAACCTTAACCCCGCTGCTACCGCTCGACTGCTCTTTGGCGCGAAAAGGCCGATTGTACCCAGTGAGCAATCGGCCTTTTCGTTGCCGAGATAGCGTTCCCGCCAAAGAACTTTCCAAAATTTTTCCCATCCTTCCCATCCTGCCCACCATGGTTGATCCAGCGATCCATCTCCGCAAACCTATCCGACAAAATTTCATTGCGCCGTTTTACGCATAGGATTTTCACTGTCTGGCGCATATAATCCGCGCGCGCTTTTAGTATTTCAGCCTTCAAATAGCCTAGGGGAGGTAACAGCAATGCGCGCTGATTTGGCCGAT
This sequence comes from Acidobacteriota bacterium, assembly GCA_022072205.1. Lineage (GTDB taxonomy): Bacteria > Acidobacteriota > Blastocatellia > RBC074 > RBC074 > JAJVID01. The sequence continues at coordinate 26,163 of JAJVID010000077.1, read as the reverse complement.
TGGATCGCGCTCAACATGATTCGCGGGATAGGGCCGCGCACAGCCAATCAACTGATTGATCGTTTCGGTTCGCCCGCTCAGGTTTTCGCCGCCTCGCGGCTGGCGCTGGGAAAAGAGGGGCTGAAGCCGGAAACGATTCAGGAACTGCACAACTCCGAAATCCTGGACAAAGCAAACGCCGAGATCGAGCGGCTCGAACAACTCAACGCAAGTGTCATCACAATCGAGGACGAAGATTACCCGCCGCTGCTGCGCGAAATTCACGATCCGCCGATTGCGCTTTACGTTCGCGGCGATCTGAAGCGGGCCTGCGCTCAGCCCTGCCTGGCGGTCGTCGGTTCGCGGCGGTGTTCGACGTATGGCATCAACTCTGCGCAGAGCCTGTCCCGCGATCTGGCGGCGAACGGCCTGACGATCATTTCCGGGATGGCGCGCGGCATTGACGCCGCAGCGCATCGTGGAGCGCTCGAAGCGGTTCGAGAAGCGAAAGGGGAAGCGAGCGGGGAAACAAGCGGATTGACCATCGCCGTTGTCGGAACAGGCCTGGAGATGACCTATCCGAAAGAGCACAAGAAACTGGAAGACGAAATTGCGGCGAGCGGCGCGGTGATTTCGGAATTCCCTCTCGGCACGCCGCCTCTGCCGCAGAATTTTCCGTATCGTAACCGCATCCTGAGCGGGCTGTGTTTCGGCGTTCTGATCGTCGAGGCGGCGGAGCACAGCGGAAGCCTGATCACTGCGCGGCTGGCTTACGAACAGGGCCGCGAGGTTTTCGCCGTGCCCGGCAACATAACGTCACAGACCTCGTTCGGGCCAAACTTCCTGATCAAGGACGGCGCGAAACTCGTCCAGCATTGGCGGGATGTCGTCGAAGAACTTCCGCGCGATTTGAAAGAAGGCATCCTCGGCGTGAATCGGCCAGGACGAGATGACGGGCAATCGAACGTTCAGCCGATGTTCGAGACGGTCGCTCTGAGCGACGACGAGCGCAGAATATTCGATCTGCTCACAGCCGACGCGCCTTCACACGTTGATCAACTGCTGATTTCAAGCGGAATGAATTCATCCGATCTGATGACTGCGTTGCTTGGCCTCGAAATGAAAGATAGAATCAAGCAACTCCCCGGCAAGAGTTTCATTAAGAGGATGTAAAGCGGTGGTTGGTAGTCGTTGGTTGGATGCCGGTTGCAAGCGCGCGTCAAATAACAATCGGCTACTGACAACGGACGACTAAAAAAATGCTTGATTGGGTTGTAGAGTGGTTCAAAGCCGTTGCGGAACTGGTCGTAACAGTTCCGGTATATTTCGCCGCGCCGTTGATGATCTTTGTCGGCGTGCTTGATTCATCGCTACTTTCGCTGCCGGAAGTCAATGACTACATCACCATAGCCCGCGTTGCCAATAACCCGATCGAAGTTTATTATTTCCCGCTTTTCCCGGCGGTCGGGTCGGTTATCGGATGTCTGATTCTGTATCGCATTGCGCGGCGCAGCGAAGAATTCATCAACAGACGGTTTCATCCAAGACATCTGGATCGGGTCAAGGAGATTTACCGCAAATGGGGAGCGTTCGCGCTGGTGATTCCGGCGCTGTTGCCACCGCCGATGCCGTTCAAGATATTCGTGGTGGCGGCGGGCGCGTTGGAATACCCGGTGGCGCGTTTCGCCACCGTGATCATGATTGCGCGCACGGTGCGATATTACGTCTGGGGATTGCTGGCGTTCTTTTTCCGCGATGAAGTGTTGCAGTTTCTGAGATGGCTGGAATCTCACATCGTCGAGATTTTTGGCGGGATAATTCTGCTTTTCGCGCTTTTTCTTATCGGGCGCTGGTTGTATGTACGATTGAGAAATCAGACGTCCCGCTCGTCGTCGGACCGCAGGACACATGCTTCGTTCACTGACTGAAATTCACAGCTAAGGACTAATAACCAAAAATGAAAATTCCGTTGTTGGGCATTGGCGGTTCGATGAAATCGCTGCAAGCTGCCCTGATTGGCTTCGGAGCGCTCGGCATCTTCGCCATCGCGCTACTTGACGCCGCGTTCATCCCGCTGCCGGGCGGCCCAGATGTGGTCGTGATGGCGTTGGCGCATAACAACAACGCGATGGCGCCGCTTTACGTCATCGCCGCCGTCGCTGGCTCGACTATTGGTTCACTCTTCCTTTACTTCATCGCCCGCAAAGGCGGGCAGGCCGCGCTCAAGAAATTCAACGCCGAAAAACGCGCGCGTGTTGAAGACCTGATCAATCGCTACGACATCTGGGCGTTGTTGCTTGCCGCTGTCCTGCCTCCGCCGTTTCCGTTCAAGTTGTTCGTGCTTTCCGCTGGCGCTTTCCGCATGCAACTCTGGCGATTCATTGCGGCAATGGTCATCGGTCGCGGAGTCAGATTCATTCTGGAAGGCTGGATGGCGGTGCAGTATGGCGAACAGGCCACAGATATTTTCAAGCAGCATTATCCGAAAATCGGACTCGGCATCGCCGCCGCGATTGTGGCCATTTTCCTGTTCAACAGCTTGCTTAAACGCAGACAGTTGGACGGTGAGCTTGGAGCGCCTGAGGCTGAGTGATTACGGATTGCGGATTGCGAGAAGCCGATGCTTTGCTCAATCCGCAATTTGTTTATGCCAGAACATTGCGAGCCATCTCAGCCACGCTTTGGCCGATTGAAAGGCAGGAGGTCAGGCCCGGAGATTCAATCCCGATCAGGTGAATGACCGATTGATGGATCGGGTCGTGCGTGATCACGAAATCCGCGAACGTGTGTTGGTGTTCTGGCGCAAGTCGCGGGCGAATTCCTGTATAACCCATTCGCATATCTTCAAAGCGCAAAGCCGGAGCCATCTTGATCGCCGACTCATAAAACACGCGCAGGTCGGTTCGATCACTTTCGTAATCGTCTTTGCTCTTCACGTAACGCGCGTTCGGGCCGATGAGCATCGCTCCGGCGGTGGTCTTGGTGAAATGAACTCCGAGTCCATGCAAAGTCGGAAGCGGCAACGGATAGACCAGGCCGTTGACCAGTTTGCGCGCGGACGGCAGCAACTCGGCGTATTCGCCCCGGCATGGATAGATCGTGTGTTCGTCGTAACCGAACATCCGCGCGACATCGTCGGAGTAGAGGCCGGCGCAGTTGATGACGACGCGGGCGCCGAACTCTTCACGTTCAGTGCGGATTGTCGCCAGGCCGTTTTCGGCGTCGGCTCCGATCACGCGGGTATTTGTCAGGATGTGCGCGCCGTTCGATTTGGCGATGCGTTCCAAGGCCCTGATCAATGCTTCAGCTTCAACGATGCCGGTGTTCGACGAATAGAGCGCGATTGGTGAAACGATGTTCGGCTCGATCCGCTGAATGAATTTGCGGTCAACGATCTCCAGGCCTTCGACGCCATTTTCATCGCCACGTTGTTTGAGGTCTTGCAGGATGGGCAGGCGCTCTTCGCTGTCGGCGACAATCAACTTGCCGGTGCGTTCGTGCGGGACGTTGTGGGCGGCGCAAAACTCGTAGAGCATCGGCACGCCGCGTATGCAGTGAAACGCCTTGAGCGATCCGGGTTTGTAGTAGATTCCAGCGTGAATGACGCCGCTGTTGCGTGTCGAAGTCGCCATGCCCAGTCGAGGCGCCGCTTCGAGCAGGAACACGTCGTCACAGTGGCGGGAGATTTCGGCTGTGACGGCTGTTCCAACAACCCCGCCGCCGATGACGACTACATTTGCGACCTCCGCTGAAGCCATAACTGATCAAGAGTGATTCAAGCTCAACCGTTCGACACGTAACGCGCGTCCCGTAGTTTCATCAATATCAACGATCAACCCGTTCATTTTGATCTCGCCTTCGCAAGGCTCGAACTTCGCGGACAAGCCGCGCAAATATCTTTCGAGCACGATCTCGGTTCGCATTCCGATCACGCCGTCGTGTGGGCCGGTCATTCCCAGGTCGGTCAGATAAGCTGTGCCTTCGGGCAGAATTTGTTCGTCGGCGGTCTGCACGTGCGTGTGCGTTCCAACAACGGCGGACACTCGACCATCCAGATAACGCCCCATCGCCATCTTCTCCGAAGTCGCTTCGGCGTGCATGTCAACCAGTATGATCTTGACCGAAGGCTCCAGCGCGGCAAGCTGAGCTTCTGCGCACCGGAACGGATCGTCGCACGGCGTCATAAAGACGCGACCTTGCAGATTGATGACGGCTATAGGCACGCCTCGGACTTTGCCTGTCCAACGACCTTTGCCGGGGACGCCGGGCGCGTAATTCGCGGGCCGCAACAATCGCGGCTGTTTTTCGATGTATTCGAGAATTTCTTTCTTATCGAAGATGTGATTGCCGGAAGTCATCACGTCAACTCCGGCGGCGAGCAGGTCTTCGGTGATTCGCTGCGTGATCGAAAAACCGGCGGCGGCGTTTTCGACGTTCGATACTACAAAGTCAATCTCGCGTTGCGCGCGCAAGTCGTGAAGTCTCTCTTCAATTGCGCGCCGACCGGCGCGAGCCACCGTATCGCCGGTCATCAGAATCCTTATCATTTTCTACTGACCTTTCTAAGCCCGACTCGATCAGACTTCAATCGCGTCGGAGCATAAAGATATTCCCGGCATTTATGTATACCAATACCCACAACACGCAACTCTTAAAATGAACTTGATTGAATGAAGATAGTCGGGCGAGGAAACAAATTTCGCGAGGACTTCCGCTCAGCCGTGGTGGGGCTTCATTTGAACCTGTTCGTAACAGGTGGGTGACCTAAGCCCTGCGGCTTAGATACTCGCGACTATGGCGAGCGTGCATGCCGGCAGATTTGCGCATCGGTCTCCCATTCAAATGAATTGGCTCAAATTGAATTGCCACCACACACTAACTTTGCAGAAGCCCTGCAGCGGCTCGCATACTAGCTCACGGGGTATGGTCGGTCAATACCTCATTCAGACAAAATTCGACGCGCTTGCGACGCAACTCAGCGTCTGAAACTCGCCTTGACCGGCCTCAACCCGTTGGCTATCCTTGCGTCTTTTTCAGACCACGCACAGCAGCTATCCGATAAGATTTGAGGAGATTTTTCAGCAATGGGTATTCAAGCAACGCAGATTCGTAAAGGCATGGTGATCATTCACAACGGCGTGCTGCATAAAGTCGTTGACTTTCATCATCATACTCCCGGCAACCTTCGCGCGATGGTTCAGACCAAGCTGCGCAATTTGAAATCAGGCTCCACGACTGAACATCGCTTCCGCTCAACTGACGATGTCGAACGCGCCATACTCGAACAGCACGAGATGACCTATCTCTACAACGAAGGCGACATGTATTACTTCATGAACACCGAGACGTACGAGCAGATCGGGTTGAGCGCGGAAGACCTCGGCGACGGCGTCGGCTACCTGCTGCCCGAGACTTTGATCACCGTGGATTTTTATGAAGGCTCGCCTATCGGCATCGAAATTCCGCAAGTCGTCGTGATGACAGTCGTCGAAACCGAGCCTGAGATCAAAGGCGCCACCGTCAGCAACGTCGGCAAACCGGCGAAGCTCGAAACCGGCATCACGATCCAGGTTCCCGCGTTCATCAAGGAAGGCGAGAAGATTCGCGTGGACACTGCCGAAGGCCGCTACATCGAACGCGCGAAATAGCCGCCGAACCATAATTAACGACGAGCCTCTTCAGTTACAATCGCGCGGAATCCGAAAACAGAGGAGGCATTCATGGCAGCCCCACAAGAAAAACTTCTGTACACTGTTGAGCAGTGCCTCGAAATGGAGCGTGCCTCTGAATTCGAGTTTAGACTAATCGGACCTGTTTTTGGTCAAAGAAGACAGCGGTAATGGGCTTGCGCGAGTTCCCTTCAAACCGGATCGTATTGAGCTTGCCCCACTCTCCGCGATGGAAGACTTTGACTGAGCCTTTGACGCGAATGATGGAGGCGATCTTGAGTTCATCGAGTAAGGCGAACAGGTCATCGTCGGGAAAGCCGCGATCGGCCGAGAACCGAGCGCAGCCAGGCTTGACGTGTTGGAAGATCATTTTGAAAGCTCTTTGTTTGATAAACTCTGCTACGCGCGTCGGTTGAATCTCTGTTGTCATAGTACCAACAGGATTACACAAGTCTCTAACTTGCACGGAAAGTGTCCCGACATTAGGGTGATGCAGTCTCGCGTCGTGGCGTAACTCGCCTAGCCAGTAACCAACATGGAACTGATTGACCTTCGCAGTGACACCGTCACAAAACCCACACCCGCAATGCGCCGCGCAATGGCCGAGGCCGAAGTCGGCGACGACGTTTATCTGGAAGACCCGACCGTCAACCGTTTGCAGGAACGCGCGGCGGAAATCCTCGATAAAGAAGCCGCGCTCTTCGTCCCCTCAGGCACGATGGGCAATCAGATTTGCGTCAAGCTGAACACGCGGCCCGGAACCGAAGTCGCGCTGGAACAGCGCAGCCACATTTTCAATTACGAGATGGGCGCGTCAGCCGTGCTCTCCGGCGTCACGTTTCGACCGGTGGCTGGCGAAGACGGATTGCTCGATTGGGATTCGATCAGCGGCGCGATTCATCACGGCGGGCCGTATTACGTCACGCCGACTTCGCTCGTCACGCTCGAAAATTCGCACAACATGGCCGGCGGCTCGGTGATGCCCGTCAAAACGTCGCAGGAAATTTGCGAACGCGCTCACGCTTTGGGATTGCGCGCGCATCTGGACGGCGCGCGAATCTTCAACGCCGCGATTGCGCTCGACACGACGGTCGCCGAGATTGCGCGTCCGTTCGATTCGGTGATGTTCTGTCTGTCGAAAGGCCTGGGCGCGCCGGTCGGTTCGATGATCGCCGGCTCGAAGGATTTCATCACCGAAGCTCGCAACTGGCGAAAGCTTCTGGGCGGCGGGATGCGGCAAGTCGGCGTGCTGGCCGCCGCCGGATTGATCGCGATTGAAGAATCGCCGAAGCTGCTGATTGAAGATCACGCGAACGCGAAGCGGCTGGCTGAAGGTCTGGCCGAATTGCGCGGCGTGAAGATTGATCCCGAACGCGTTCAAACCAACATCGTGATCTTCGACATCGCTGAAACCGGCCTGACAACGGCGCAATGCTCTGCTGAGTTGAAATCGCGCGGCGTGCTGGCCAACGGCATCAACGCGCGTGAGATGCGGATGGTCACGCATTACGACGTGAATCGCGAACAGATCGAGCAAACAATTCAAATCGCCAGAGAGATTCTTGAAAGGTAGAAGAGCTTGGCCGAACGAGGATTGATCATCGCCATTGACGGCCCGGCGGGCGCGGGCAAAAGCACCATCGCGCGTGCGGTCGCGCGGCGGCTCGGTTATCTGTTCATCAACACCGGCGCGATGTACCGCGCGGTCGCGTGGAAGGCTTTGCAGATGGGCGTTTCGCTCGATGACGCCGGCGGCGTGGGACGGCTTGCCTATGATTCTTTGATCGAATTGACCGGCGAAGTTGATTCGATGCGCGCGCTGATTGATGGCCGCGACATCACCAGCGAAATCGCCACGCCGCAAGTCGGACAGGCGGCTTCGATTGTCTCGGCGATTCCGGCGGTTCGACGCGCGCTGGTCGCCCGGCAGCAGGAGATGGGCCGCGCAGGAGGCGTGGTGATGGAAGGCCGCGACATCGGCACGCAGGTCTTTCCCGAAGCCGAAGTCAAAATCTATCTCGACGCGTCGTCCGAAGCCCGCGCGCAAAGGCGCTTCGCCGAAGACACAGAACGCGGAGTCGCCGTCGCTTCGCTCGAACAGATGAAGGCCGAGATCGAAGAGCGAGATCACCGCGACAAAACGCGCGCCGATTCACCGCTCACACAAGCCGAAGACGCGATTTACATTGATTCATCGGCGATGACGATTGACGAGGTCGTGGAGAAGATTCTGAAGATTGTGAAACAGAAGTAAGCCTGGGAGGGCGCGTCCCCAGGCTTATCTCTTGTAATTCAACGCCCGCTCCAACACAGGATCGCGCCCGCTCGCATAATCCCACGATGAACGTTCGACCAGAATGTCCGGCGTGAGCGTCGGCGGGTCGCCGTCCATCGTTTTGAAATACTTCGTCGAATACTGCACGAGCAGTTTTGAATGCGGCAGCGTCATTGTTTTGACTTCGCCGTAAGCGTTCGGGCGCTGCCCCGTCGGCTCGCCTATCAAAATCGCCTTTGTGTCTCGCTTCAATCTCAGCGCGTTCAGATAAGCCGAAGAGAAAGTTCCTCTGCCGATCAGCACGAACAGTTTGCCCGATTGATTGACATCCTGCCGCTTCGACAACGCGGCGATGAACGGATCGAAGATGGCCGAATTGCCGCCACCGTTCAGCCTCAGGTCAATCACCATCCGCTCGACCGAATTCTCGTCCATAAACTTCAACATCGCCTCGGCGAATTTGCTGAACGGCTGCGAAGGCATGTTGGCGCAGCGGCGGTAATTCAGATAAAGCGTCTTCGAGCCGGCCAGATATTCGCGCCAGTAATATTGATCGGCGTTTTGCAAATACAGGGGCGGTTTGCCCGGCGACGCGTCGAACGGGCGGATCAATTTGATTTCCTCTTTTGTCGAAACGGCCCGCAGTTTGACGACGAACAGTTTGCCGTTCCGGTCTTTGAGCGTGAACTCGCCTTCGCCGGTGGAGGGCAGAATTTTCAGCAGGTAGAGGATTTCAGGATCGTTCAGGTAGTTCGGGAATTGCTGTTTGAACCACGATTCGTTTTCGACGGGGATGATCGAACGAACGATTTTCTTCGCCTGCTCAATGTCGGTTTTGCCGATTTTGACGAGCCTTGCGCCGAGCGCCGCCTTGTGCTCTTCGGTCGTGGCGGCGACGAAAACGCCATCGGAAAATTGGTAGAGTCCGAGCGGATAGACCTTTTCCCTGCCATACTGAATTCTGGTGTGCGCGTCGCCGATCATCGCCGTCAGCCGCCACAACGCCAGCCTGATCTCCGCGTCTGAAAACTTCGGGACCGATTCGGCGATCCTGGCGATTTCGCGGTCGAATTGCTCGCGCGTGATTTTGAAGAAGAGATTTTTGTGGCGCTTCGGAAGCTCAACAGCCAGATACTTCAAATCCTCTCGCCATTTGTCTTCGCGCGAAAGTTCGGAGCGCGAAGCTTCGGGCGCGGTTTGAGCCACGACAGCGTGCGCGGAGGCAAAGACCGCGCAAAGAACTGTTGTCAGAACGCAGCGGAAAACAATCACTGATCTCATCGTGAAAGAAGGTGACTAAAGCCGGGGGAAGGTTTCATTTCGGTTCGAACCGCAGCGTCGCGTCTTCGGTGACGCTCATTTGCGGTTGCGAAGTGCGCCCCGCCTCCAAATCGTTCGTCGCGGGATCGGCGACGGCGGAGACATAAGCCGGCGTGGGTTGAATGTAATTTTGTGTGGGGTTGGGCGCGAAGCCGGACTGCGGCTCCAGCTCCTTTTCAATTTTCGGCGCGAAGAAAATGCCGTTGATCAGATGCGCGACGCCGCGCGCGACCGGGATCAATCCGAGCAACCACAACATCCGGATGACCGGAACCAGGCCGACAATCGGCGTCTCGGTCTTATCCATGATGATCGTCTCCAGATTGCTGAGCAGGCCGGAATTGGACGCGGCCTCAAGCAGGTAATACCAGACGGTGATCATCGCGCCGCCGCCGAAGATCGAAAGCGTCGCCTGTTGCAGGCTGTATTTGCGCGAATGGGCGACTTTCACTTTTTTCAGGGCTTTGCTGAATTCGTGCGACCAGACGGCCTTGCTGATTTCACGCGACCAGTCCTGCCCGTGTGGCGTTGCGGGCGCGGGAGGCGCGGGCGTTTTGCTCAGCTTCCGTGTGTTTTTGATCTCTTCAAAACCCGCGCGAAGGCTCGATCCGAGATCGCGCAGATCGCGTTTGAGAGTCTCGAAGTCGAACTGCCCTCGCGGCCTGTCTTCTATCGCATCAACGATGACATCCAGCTTGAGTCCGCAGTTCCGGCAGTAACGCTGATTGTCGGCGATCTGACTGGCGCATTTCGGACAGTACATTGTGAGTCTCCTTGTTTGGGTTTCCCCTCGGATTACGACGGCGGGCGCGCGTTAGTTCCTGACGGCTCGCGCTGGTGATTTCTTCGGGCGCTCCCGGTGATAGCTCGCGCGGACGAAGGTCTTGATGTTGCCGCGCACGTTGAAATCGCCTTCGATGTGGAATTCCAGCGGGTCGCAGGCCGCGACGAAGTCTTCGAGGATTTTGTTGACCGCGTGCTCGTGGAAGATCTTCACGTCGCGGAATGAATTGATGTAAAGCTTCAGCGACTTCAGTTCGATGCAGCGGAGATGCGGCACGTAGCGTAGGCGCAGCGTGGCGAAGTCCGGGAAATCCGAAAACGGGCAGATCGCCGTGAACTCCGCCGATGTGAATTCGATCTCGATGCGGCTGCCGGGATATTCGTACTCGAAGGTGTCGAGCGGATAGAGCTTCATCTCTTCATCCGGCGTCGAGCGAATTTCGAGCCGCGTCTCCGGCGTCACTTCGCGCAGCGGCGGATAATTCTTGCTCGCTGTGATCGAGCCGACGACTTTCGATCTGGATTTCTTTTTAGCCAATTCAGCCACTCCTTTCCGCCTACCGCTGTAACTCTTCGACGATCTCCGCCGCAATCTTCCTCGCCGTCTCCAACTCCTCCGGCGCGAGCGAAATCGCCGCCACCACCGCGTGCCCGCCGCCGCCGTAACGTTCGCAAATCGCCGCCAGGTCGTGCGTGCGCGGGCGCGGCGCCCAGGGATTCGATCCCACAGAGACTTTCGAGCGAAACGACGACAGGCTCACACTGACGCTGTAAGTCACTTCGGGATGCAGGTAATACGGCACGAATTTGTTATAGCCTTCCATATCGTGCCCGACGACATCGAAAAAGACCACCGGGCCGGCGACGCGCGCAGTCTGTTTGATAATCTCCATCGAACGCAGATGGCGCTTGTAGAGCGGCTCGATCCGCTCAACGATGTAAGGCGATTGCGCGACTTCGCTCAAAGACTTTGTTTGCAGATCGCGGATGATGTGCTCGATCAATTTCTGGTCGCGTTCGTTTTCGATCACGAGCGCCAGTTTGAACGCGTCGGCCTTCATCTCGACCGGTTCGGCGGCGTTTTCGTAAAGCGCGCCGTCAATCTTGTTCGCCCAGTGAATCAACGCGCTCATCGGAGCGGCGTCGAAGCCGAACTTTCGCTGTCCGGTGTCGGCGATGAATCTGGTGCAGGATTTATAATCGGCGTCCAGAAACTTCCTGCCGCTCGTGTCGGCTTTGAAGTGGGCTTCGTCTTCCGGCGACAGGAACGCGCTTTTGTGGTGATCGAACCACCAGGTCAGTTTCGGCGAATTGCTGTATTTGAAATCAACGATGGCGTTCTCGTCGCCGTCGAACAAGCCGTCGTCAAACAGCGCGCCCGCGCGGTGAACGACAGGCTGATAAACGAACTCCCAGCCTGGATGGATTCTCTCTTTGTAAAATTTTGAAAAGACTGCGGCGGATGAAACCCCATCGAAACAATTTCCGTGATAACAAACTTTGATCTTGCTCATTAACGCTGGTGTCAATCTCGCTTTCAATTAGTATTCTATCGGCAAGGGCTGAAGCCACAATGCCGGTCAGGTTAAGCCGCGAGGCGGGATCAATGCAAGCGGCTCGGCCAACACGCCAACCGATCACTCTCCCGACATTTGCACGACGACCTCGCGTCTGCGCGGGCGGTTGTCGAAATCAATCAGCACAATTTGTTGCCACACGCCCAGCAGTAATCGCCCATCTTTGAACGGCACGGTCAGCGAACAGCCGAGCAGGGCTGCGCGAACGTGCGAATGGCCGTTGCCGTCGCGCCAGGTGTCTTCGTGATGATACCGCGCGCCTTTCGGAGCGATCTTTTCAAAGGCCGCCGGGATGTCTTTGAGCAATCCGGGTTCATATTCGATGGTGGTGATTCCGGCGGTCGAGCCGGAAACGAAGACCAGCGCCTGGCCGTGCGTGAATCCGTGTTTGCCGAGCAGCGCGGAGACTTGCGGCGTGATGTCAATGATGTCAGCGTCGCCGCGCGTCGAGAGTGAAATCGAATCGGTGATGAGTTTCATCGCCTGGCCTTGATTACATTTTGAAGCTCACGACCGAATTGTTCGATCTGCTCGATTGTCGCCCGAATCTCTTGTTCAGTCGTGCGCGGGTTGATTGTGCAGAGGCGCATCACGATCTGGCCTCTGAGCGCGGTTGAATTGGCGAACGCGAAACCGTCTTCGGCCATCATCTCGACCATTCGGCGATGGATTTCGTTGATCTCGTTTTCCGAACAGCCTTCCGCGACGTAGCGGAAAGTGACCATGCCCATCGTGGCCGGAGTGATTATTTGCCAGCGATCTGATTTGCGCAGCAAATCTTCAGCGAATTCGGCCAACTCGAAGCCGCGATTGATCGCTTCGCGGAACGCCGCTGCGCCGAAGGTTTTGATCGAGAGCCAGAGCTTTAACGCGCGGAAACCTCGCGTCAGTTGCACGCCGTAATCGTAGTAGTTGATCTCTTCCTCTTCCGCGCGTTTGGTGTCTTCCAGATACTCGGCCATCGTGTGAAAGGTTTTTTTCAGCAGCCGCGCGTCGCGCGCCAGCACGCAGCCGATCTCGAAAGGCTGGAAGAGCCATTTGTGCGGATCGAGCGAGAGCGAATCGGCGCGCTCGATTCCGGCCAGCAGCTTTTTGCCGCGTTCGGTCAAACAGGCAGCCGCGCCGTAAGCCCCGTCAACGTGCAGCCACAAATTTTCCTGCGCGCAAAAATCAGCCAGCTCATTGAGCGGGTCAACCGCGCCGGTGTTGGTCGCGCCGGCGTTGGCGATGACGCAAAAGGGCTGCCGGCCAGCGGCGCGGTCTTGCGCGACAGCCTTTCGCAGCGATTCGACTTGTAACCGGAACGCATCGTCAGACGGCAGCTTGCGAATCTGCTCGCGCGCGAAACCCAAAATTCTCAGCGCCTTTTCAATCGAAGAGTGAGTTTGATCTGAAAAGTAGACGATGGCGTTTTCGCTCCGGCCATCAAGCTTTGCGCGACACGCGGTCATCAACGCGGTCAGATTCGCCATCGAGCCGCCCGAAACGAAAAGCCCGCCGGCCATCTCCGGTAAGCTGAGCATCTCGCGCAGCCAGTCAATCGTGACCAGTTCGATCTGCGACGTTCCCGCGCCTTCCAGCCAGTTTCCCGCGAACGGATTGAATCCGGCGGCGAGCGCGTCGGCCATCACGCTGACGAAGTTGCTGGGGCCTGGAATGAAAGCGAAGAAGCGCGGGTGTTGGACGTTGCCGATGTTCGACCACACGTCGCGCTGCAACTGTTCGAGCAATTCATCAATCGGCGCCGGTTGTTCGGGCAGCGGCTCGCGCAGTTTTGTTTCGAGTTCAGCGCGCGGCGAAACGCGCATCACAGGTTTGCTGGCCAGATTCTCGAAATGTTCGACGAGTTGATCAACGACGCGATAACCGAGTTGGCGCATCTCGTCTTTGGATAATTGAAGTTTGCTGTCAATGGGCATTTGTTTCTTGGAAGGCGTTTCTCAATCAACGCGTAGGCGTAGAGGCGAAGGGCGGATTGGTAGTGTCCTTGATGAATTCATTCAACTCCCGCTGCATAACGCCGAGCTTGTCGCGGGTCAGATCAATGCACTCCCGCAGATCAACGTACCGCAGCTTCGCATCCCCTTTAATCTCGGTTACCTCGACTTTAAGCGCAGACAGATCGGCTTCGATCAACCCCAGTTTGGAAATGATCAATTGTTGGCTGGTTGCTACCTCTCTGAGGGTATTTTCGATTTGGCTCAAACGTTCCTCGACTGGCGGTTGATTGTTTGAAGTGTTCTCTGTCATGGCTGTTCTCCTTTTATAAACTCAAAGCTTCTTTTATCAACTGCGCCTGTTCAAGCTGGTGAATCGTATACGAGCCTGTCGCAGGGCTGGCGCTGGCCACGCGCCCAACGTAGCGCAATTCCATCCGCCCGTTCGCCAGAGCTTCCAATCGCGGTCGCATGAAATTCCATCCGCCCATGTTCTGCGGCTCTTCCTGCGCCCAGACCACTTCTTCGGCTTTCGCGTAAGCCGCCAGCCATTGTTGCAACAAGCTTTGCGGGAATGGATAGAACTGCTCAAGCCGCAAAATCGCAATGCGGCCATTGCCGATCTTTTCATGTTCGGCTATCAAGTCGTAATAGACCTTGCCGCCGCAAACGATCACTCGCTCGACATTCGCCGGATCAGCCACGTCGCCGATGACCGGATAGAAACCGCCGCCCGTGAATTGATCGAGCGTGGAGACAGCCTGCGGCAATCTGAGCAGACTTTTCGGCGTCATCACGAACAACGGCTTGCGCAGTTCCTGTTTGACCTGACGCCGCAGTAAATGGAAGTACTGCGCGGGCGTGGTCGGGTAACAGACCTGAATGTTGTCTTCGGCGCAAAGTTGCAGGAATCTTTCAAGACGCGCGCTGGAATGTTCAGGCCCCTGACCCTCGTAACCGTGCGGCAGCAGGACGCCCAGCCGCGACGTCTGCTGCCATTTGTCTTCGCCCGGCGCGATGAACTGGTCAGTGATGACTTGCGCTCCGTTGGCGAAATCGCCGAATTGCGCTTCCCACAGCGTCAAACTGTCGCGCGCGATGACCGAATAGCCGTACTCGAAGCCGAGCACGCCGGCTTCGGACAGCGAACTGTCGAAGACCTCGAAGTTCGCGCCGTTGTTGGACAACTCCACGAGCGGAATCCACGGCTCGCCCGTGCGCGTGTCGTACATCACGGCGTGGCGCTGGCTGAACGTGCCGCGACCGCTGTCCTGTCCCGACAACCGCACCGAAGTCCCTTCCATCACCAGCGATCCGTAAGCCAGCCCTTCGGCAAAGGCCCAATCAATCGGCGTTTCGCCTTCGCCCATCTTCGCTCGGCGCGACATCTGGCCGACCATTTTCTGGTTCAGGTTGAACCCCTGCGGCACGACGCTCATCACGCGCGAAATTTCGTTCAGGGCTTCGCGCGACACGCCGGTCTCGATGATCTGCGATCCGTCAGCTTCGGGTTTCGGCTCTGGCAATTTAGTGACCGCCTTCTGGCGCGCAACGATTTCTTTGGCGCCGAGCATCGCGTTTTCGTAACGCCGCCAGAGCATCTCGATCATCTGGTTGACCTCTTCCTGCGTAACGACGCCTTCGCGGATAAGCTGGCGCGAGTAAAGCTCACGCACGCCGGGATGCTCGCGGACGCGCTGATACATCAGCGGCTGCGTGTAGCTGGGTTCGTCGGCTTCGTTGTGCCCGTGACGGCGGAACCCGATCAGGTCAATCACGACATCCTTGCCGAACTGCTTTCTGAAATCGAGCGCGATCTGCAGCACGCGCCAGGCGGCTTCCGTATCGTCGGCGTTGACGTGAAAGATCGGCAGTTGCGTCATCTTCGCGATGTCGGTCGAATAGATCGAAGAGCGGCTGGAAGTCGGCGAAGTCGTGAACCCGATCTGGTTGTTGATGATGAAATGGATGGTGCCGCCGGTGCGATAACCTTTCAGGTCGGCCAGGTTCAACGTTTCGGTCACGATGCCCTGACCGGCGAACGCCGCGTCGCCGTGAATCAGCACAGGTAACACGCGGGCGCGCGCTTCATCTTTGGCTGTTTGCAGCGCGTCCTGTTTTGCGCGAACCATTCCTTCAACGACCGGATCAACGAATTCAAGGTGGCTGGGATTGGGCGACAGCGTCAACTTCACCTCTTTGCCGCCGACCTCGCGCGCGCCCATCGCCCCCTGATGATATTTCACGTCGCCTTCATCAGCCGGGAAGTTCGGATGCACCGAACCTTCAAAGGCCGTGAAGATGCGCTCGCTGAAATTGCCGATGATGTTCGCCAGCACCGTCAAACGCCCGCGATGCGCCATCCCCACCACCACTTCGTCAACGCCGCGCTCGGCGGCGCCAAGAATCAACTGATCCAGAATCGGGATGATTGATTCGCCGCCCTCGACCGAAAATCGCTTCTGGCCCAGATATTTTGTGTGCAGGAATTTCTCGAACTGTTCGGCGGCGATCAGCTTTTGAAGCAGTTGCTTTTTGACTTCCGGCGGAACCGGCTCCGGATCGCGTTCAATGCGGTCGCGTATCCACTGCTTCTGTTCCTTGCTCTGAATGTGGCGGCTCTCGATTCCGACCTTGCCGCAGTAATATTTGATCAACATCCCCCAGATTTCGCGTAACGGCGCTTCGTCTTTGCCGCCCAGGCCGTTCGTGAAAAACCGGCGATCCAGATCCCAGATCGAGAGGCCGTAAGTCTCAGCTTCAAGCTCAGGGTGCTCGTGAATCGGAACCATGTTGAGCGGATCAATGTCGGCGATCAGATGGCCGCGCACACGATAGGCGTTGATGAACTCGAAGATGCGCGCCTGTTTTTTGATCTCCTGCCGTTCGCGGTCAACACCGGACAGAAAAGGATTGACGTCCACAGACCAGCGCAGCGGCTTATAAGTGATGCCGATGCCGGCGAAGATTTCGTCGTAAAAATCGTGTTTGCCAAGCAGCAGTTCGTGAATGTGCGCGAGGAACATGCCGGATTCCGCGCCCTGGATGATGCGATGGTCGTAGGTGCTGGTGATCGTGAAAACCTTACTGATGCCCAGTTGCGACAGGGCTTCGCCGGTCATCGCGGCGTATTCGGGCGGGTATTCGATCGCGCCGGTGGCGATGATCGCGCCCTGGCCAGCCATCAATCGCGGGGTCGAAGCCGCAGTGCCGATGGTGCCCGGATTGGTGAGCGAAATCGTCGTGCCTTGAAAATCGCCGATCTGCAATTTGCCGTCGCGCGCGCGCTTGACCACGTCCTGGTAGGCGTCAACGAATTGCTTGAAGTTCATCCGGTTCGCGCCTTTGATGTTCGGCACCAGCAAACTGCGCGTCCCGTCTTTCTTCTGCACATCAACAGCCACGCCGAGATTCACATCCGCGCGGCGCACGCGATAGGCCACGCCGTCAGCTTCTTCATAGCCGTCGTTCATCTGCGGATATTTTCCGAGCGCCTTGATCATCGCCCACGCGATGAAATGCGTGTAAGAAGTCTTGGCGCCGCCATGCGATTCCAGGTAACGATTAACCCATCCGCGATTTTCGTCGAGCAGTTTGATCTGAATCTGGCGCATGGATGTCGCCGTCGGGACGGCCAGGCTCGATTCCATGTTCTCGACGATCTTCAGCGCGGGGCCGCGAATCTGCATCCGCTCACCGGTTGTTGTTTCAGCGGCTGCGGCGGGAGCCGGCGCAGGCTGTTGTGTTACGGCTGGAACCGGGGCCGGAGTCACGCCATTCGCGTCTCGTGATTCAACTTTAACTGATCCGACGCCGCCCAGAAGCGATTGGAAATAATCGCTCCAATCCTCATCAACCGAATTCGGATTGTGTTGGAACTGCCTGAGCAGGTCTTCGACGTAAGTGGCGTTCGCGCCGAAGTCGTTGGCGATGATGCCGGTAATTTCTTTGTTGTCTCGCATAGCTGGGTGGTTACCTTTCAGATGGACGATAATCGCGGTTCAGCGGAATTTATCGAGGGTCACCATCCTACAATAACTTTTCGGATTTGGCACATTGAGCCTTGCGCGAACCGGATTTTCCCAATCGTCTTCGCTTGCGGCTCTGATTTGTTCTATTTCGCAAATGAAGCTTATCGGCATTGACCGACGCCGGGCTTGCGTTTAGAGTTTACGCCACTTCCGGCGATGTAAGCTGAACAATGAACGATGATTTAAGAAAACCGCTCGAAGGTTTCGCCTCATCTGTTCATCCGTCGTTTGTCATTCAGCGTTCAGCCGTTCATCGTTCGTCGTACAAAATTTCTTCCACACAACCTGGAGGCAGTGAATGGCAAATCTGTTTATCAGAAAGTCTATCGCGGCTTTGAAGGCCGAAGCCGCGACAAGCGGCGAGCATGGCCTGAAGCGTACGTTGTCGGCGTTGAATCTAACGACGCTCGGCATCGGAGCGATTATCGGCGCGGGAATCTTCTCTCTGACCGGCAGCGCGGCGGCGTCCAACGGCGGCCCGGCGATTGCGCTCTCGTTCGTGCTTGGCGGTATCGCCTGCGCGTTCGCGGGACTGTGCTATGCCGAGATGGCTTCGACCGTGCCGATTGCCGGCAGCGCCTACACCTATTCTTACGCGACAATGGGTGAGTTCATCGCCTGGATCATCGGCTGGGACTTGATCCTCGAATACGCGCTGGGCGCCGTCACCGTCTCGATCAGTTGGTCGGGTTACGTTGTCAGTTTTCTGGAGAAGAATCTGGGCCTTCATCTGCCCGCCGCCTACACCACGGCGCCATACGCTTTCACTCCCGGAGTCGGCTGGTCCGCTACAGGATCGGTGATCAACGTTCCGGCGATGCTGATTATCTTTTTAATCTCGGCGCTACTCGTGATCGGCATCGAGGAATCGGCCCGCGTCAACGCCGTCATCGTGGTCATCAAGGTCGCCATCGTGATCACCTTCATCGTGGCTGGCATCGGCTTCGTCGCAACCTCAAATTGGGTAACGCCTGCCAATCCGACCGGGGCATTCATTCCGCCCAACACCGGCGAGTTTGGCTTGTTCGGTTGGAGCGGCATCCTGCGCGGCGCGGGGGTGGTCTTCTTCGCCTACATCGGTTTCGATGCGGTTTCAACCGCTGCTCAGGAAGCCAGGAATCCGCAGAAGGACATGCCGAAAGGCATTCTCGGCTCACTCGTTATCTGCACCGTCCTCTATGTCCTGGTCGCCTTCGTGCTCACCGGCATCGTCCCCTATAACAAACTCGCCGTGCCCGACCCGATCGCGGTCGGAATAGACGCGCTCGGCTTTACCTGGCTTTCGCCGCTGGTCAAACTCGGCGCGATTGCCGGTTTGAGTTCGGTGATTCTGGTCATGCTGCTTGGCCAGACGCGCATCTTCTTCGCGATGTCCAAAGACGGTCTGCTGCCCGACACGGTCGCCAAGATTCACCCGCGGTTCCGCACTCCATACGTCACGACAATCATCACTGGTGTGGTTGTCATGATCGCGGCGGGATTACTGCCAATCGGACTGGTGGGTGAGCTAGTCAGCATCGGAACGCTATTCGCGTTCGCCATTGTCTGCGTCGGCGTGCTCGTCTTGCGCATCACGCAACCCAACATTGAACGGCCCTTCAAGGCGCCAGCCGTTTACTTTGTCACGATTGCTGGCGCGGCCTTCTCGGTCTTTTTGATGTCTGGTTTGCCCTGGGACACCTGGAAACGGTTGTTCATCTGGATGGCTCTCGGATTGGTTATTTACTTCGTCTACGGCATTCGCCACAGCCGCATTTCGCAAAAGGCGCATGAAGTTCTCGCTGACTAACGCGAGAGATTGATCGTAAGAAAAAACGGCGGCTTCATCGAGCCGCCGTTTTTGTTTTGAGTTGTGTTGCGCGGCCCAAAGCGTGATCCGGCGACCGCAGCGCAGTGTCAGCGTGGTTGGCGATTGATAGCTGCGCTCTCCCGCAGTGTCGAAATGCCGAATCGCCCCAGTGTAAGGATTGTGAACCATGAGATCCTTGCCCCCCATGGCCGAGATAAAACGGTGGCCCCGGTTCCAAATCCTTTTGTAACTGCTCAGCCCTCTTCCTCGCGTGGCGACGGTTTGATTTTAGGCAGGTCGTTGACGGCCTGGTGCGCCCATCGGTTGACAGGCAGTTAGCAAGACGAGCGTTAAACGCTAAACCAGCTCACTGTCACAGAGATTTCGCAGGGAGAGGTTGCCAATCCTCAGATCACTAAAGCGTCGAACTAACCTGAGTCAGACGCCTGAGATATTCGGCCGGGGATTCTTCACTCTCTTTTTCAATTCGCCGCCACAACAGATCAACCACCGCGTGTTTGCCCGTGTCGCGCCCGCGCGTCTCTTCCCACTCGGCCTCGCTCGCCAGACAGGCCACGTAAAACAACCACATCATCCGGTCGGCCAGAGGCTTGAACAAAACGCTCGCCGAAAGCTCATCCGCCGAAAGCAGCGTATCGAGTTCGTCGCGCAAAACGCGAAGACGCCGGACGCCTCTGTCACGAAGATCAGAGTTCGCAAGCGAGCCGAACCATTCTTCAAGCCGCGAGCAAAACGCATCGTGCAATTTGAGCCGTTGAATGTCGCGCGCCGATTGCGCCAGCAACGTGTTGTGCGCTCCCTCCCACGCCTCGAAGATAATGCTGTCGCGCAACAGCCTGGGCAGCGCGGAGAAATTCTCCATCGCGCCGTTGCCGCCCAAAATTTCAATTCCCCGGCGGATGACATCCGTAGCCGAGATTGAGCTGCGGTATTTGTTCAGATTGACCGCGAGGCGGAAAAACCGCTTGCCTGCGTCAGCGTCGCGCCCCGCCTCGATCTCATCGCGCAAATGAGCGAGATAGAGGCTACCGGAAGTCAGCGCCATCGTCGTCGAACGCATCTCAGCCAACGCTTCCTGCACGAGCGGAAAATCTTTGATCGCCGAGCCGAAAGCCCGCCGGTGTTGCGCATATGTCCACGCGATGACGTAAGCGCGACGCGCGGCGCCCGCCGAACCGACGGCGTTGTAAAGCCGCGAGGTGTTGATCACAAAATCCATCACGTGCTGAAAACCGCGTCCCGGCTCGCTGATTTGATACGCGGCGCAATCGCGGAAATCCACTTCAGCGGTCGCCATAGATTTCGTGCCGAGCTTATCTTTCAACCGGCGGATATACATCCCGTTCGGCGCGCCGTTGTCCAAATGTCGAGGAACCAGAAACAGCCCCAGCCCCTTCGTGCCTGCGCCCGCAGTTTCAGGCCGCGCCGTAACCAGCGCCAGATCAGCCGTCACGTTTGAACAAAACCATTTCTCGCCGTTAATCAGCCACTTGTTTGCCTTGGCGTCAACCAAAGTCGCCACGCAGGCGTTCGCGCCGACATCCGACCCGCCCTGGATTTCGGTCAGAAATTGAGCGCCGTGAAACCGCGTCTCGTAATTCGGATCGAGCAGTCGCGGCAGATATTTCGCCTTCAACTCTTCTCCGCCCGCGAATTGCAGAGTCTTGATGACGCCCGCCGTGCAAGCCAGCGGACAGTTATGCCCGGCCTCGCCGTTGTAAGACGACAGATAAAACAGCGCTAGCGCGAGCAGATTGTTTTCAGGTTCGGCGTACACGCTCATCGCGCCGGAACCGTAAATGTATTTGCCCGCCAGATGATGATCCGCCGAATGAGTCACGTCTTCGGCGCGTTCTCCAATCGCCGAATAACGATCAAGCCTCGGCAGGTTTTCAGCCAGGTTTGCGCGCTGCGCCGCGCCATCAACAATCGTCGAGGCCTCGTCGCCGAATTTTGAAAGCATCGCGGAGCGCGTCCGCAAACAATCAGCGCCCCAGTAAAATTCCAGGATGCTCTGCAGGTGGCGATCCGTCTCGTAAAAGTTGACCGGCTGCGCGCGCTCCCACTCGGCCAGGTCGTCGCGGCCCAGCGCAACCGGATCGGTTTGCGCCGCGCGATTCAATTCTTTCGATGGCGTGGTCATAAAACCTCACTTCGCCGAATGAATTTGGTTTGGGAATCCGCGAAAGCTTCGCGGCGGTGGGACAATTCGCCAAATTGTCCCACCCTATTTGCGGGACTGTTCCAGCACCTTTTTCGCCGCCGACAAATGCACTTGATCAATCATCTTGCCATCGAGTTTGGTCGCGCCGCGCCCTTCCGAGCGCGCAACCGCCATCGCCGCAACCACGCGCTCGGCTTCGATAATTTGTTCGGGCGTAGGCGCGAAGACTTCGTTCACGATCCCGATATGCGAGGGATGGATGACCGCCTTGCCGTCGTACCCCAGATTACGCGCTGACTGGCAGCGGCGCCGCAGCCCTTCAAGATCATCAATCGCAAAATGCGGTGAATCGTAGGCGGCGACGCCAGCGGCTCGCGCGGCAAGCAGCGTCTGCGATCGCGCAAACAGAACTTCCGTTTCGTCTTCGCTCAATACGGCGCCAAGCTCGCGTGACAGGTCTGCCGCTCCGAACATCAGCCCGGCGACCAGTTCGTCCGATTCGGCGATTTCACGGGATGCGAACACTCCGCGCGGCGTCTCGATCAGGCAGAGCAGCTTGCGCGTCTGCCCGCCTATCGGCTTGTGATATCTGCTTTGCAAAACCGGAGCGACGATTGTCACAGCCTCTACGCTTTCGCATTTCGGGATGATGAGGCCGGGAGCGCCTACCGCCGCGACTGCGCGCGCGTCTTCCAATCCCCATTCGGTCGCAAGCGAATTGATGCGGACGAAAATCTCCTTGCCGCCGAAATCAATTTCACCGAGCAGCCGGGCGACCGTCGCGCGGGCTTCCAGCTTCTGTTCCGGCGCGATAGCGTCTTCCAAATCCAAAATCAGCGCGTCGGCTGCCGTGTCGCGCGCCTTCAAAATCATCCGCTCGGAAATTCCGGGAACATAAAGCAGACTTCTCATTATCGTTGTTTCCTGTCTCACTCTTCGCTCATTGTTTTCTTCGGGATCAGCACGCGGCGGCGGAAGACCAGCACCACCTCGCCGCGTTGATTGCGCGCGCGTGTTTCGACGTACACGATGCCTCTGTCAGACTTGCTCTCCGACTCGCGTTTATCGAGCACTTCGGTCTCGGAGTAAATCGTGTCTCCGTGAAACGTCGGCGCCGTGTGCCTGATGTATTCGTATTCCAGATTTGCGATGCACTTTCCGCTCACATCCGCGACCGACATACCGACCGCCAAGCTGAAAACGAACGTGCCGTTGACCAGCCGTCGCCCGTGCTGCGTTTGTTGCGCGTAATGCTCATCAATGTGCAGCGGATTCTGGTTCATCGTCATCAGGCTGAACCACGTGTCGTCGTGCTCGGTGATCGTGCGTCCGGGCCAGTGCTCGTAAACATCGCCGATGGTGAATTCTTCAAAGTATCTCCCGTATGCCATCACTGCGTCCTTTGAGAAGCATAGAGAGATTACGGAAAAGACGGAAATAACGGAACAGACGGAAAACAGAACGGGTAAAGCCTTTCCGTCTGTTCCGTTATTTCCGTCTTTTCCGTAATCTCCTCTTCATTTCATTTCACAGGATATTTCTCGACCAGTCGTCTTGCGATGACCAGCCGCTGCAATTCGTTCGTCCCACCGCCGATTACCAGCAGCGGCGCGTCGCGGTAATAACGTTCGACGTTCAAATCTTTCGAGTAACCCGCGCCGCCGTGAACGCGCATCGCCTGCCAGGCCACTTCCTGCGCGGTCTCGGTGGCGAAGAGCTTCGCCATTCCGCATTCCAGATCGCAGCGCTCGCCGCGATCTTTCTTCTCAGCCGCCGAATACGTGAGCAGGCGCGCGGCTTCGATCTTCACGCCCATCTCGGCCAGCATGATCTGGATCGCCTGATGTTCGCAAATCGGTTTGTTGAACGTGTGGCGCTGTTGCGCGTAATGAATCGCGTCTTCAAACGCGGCGCGCGCCAGTCCCACGCCGCGCGCCGCAACGTTGATGCGCTCGCTCTCCAGCCCGGTCATGACCTGCTTGAAACCTTCATTTTCGCGCCCGCCGATCAGGTTCTTCGCCGGAACAAAGAGGTTGTCGAAATAGAGTTCGCACGTCTCCACGCCGCGGTAGCCGAGCTTGTCAATGTCGCGGACGACGTTGAACCCCTTCCCCTTTTCGACGATAAACGCCGAGATGCCTTTGTGCGGCGGGTCGGCTTTGGTGTCGGTTTTCGCCGCGAGCACGAACGTATCGCCGTAGCGCCCGTTCGTGATCCACATCTTCGAGCCGTTGATCAAATAGCCGTTCTCCGTTCGCGTGGCGACTGTGCTGATGCGCTGCACGTCTGTGCCCGCGTCGGCTTCAGACAACGCCAATCCACCGCGACGTTCGCCGCTGGCCAGCCCCGGCAGGTATTCGCGCCGCTGCTCTTCCGTCCCGAAACGGTTGATGATGTCGCAGATGACCGAATGCGTGCCAATCGGGCCGACAACGCTCATCCACCCGCGCGACAGCTCTTCGACGATCATCGCGAAGGTTGTGTAACTCAATCCCAGCCCGCCGTATTCTTCGGGCACGTTGCAGCCGAACAGCCCAAGCTCTTTCATTCCCGCGACGATCTCGTGCGGGTATTCGTCGTTGTGTTCGAGCCGGCTGGCGACGGGAATGACTTTGCGTTCGACGAATTGGCGAATGCTGGCGACGATCTGTTGCTGAATTTTGTCGGGAGTAAACATTGATCAATCCTCAGTCGGGATTTCAGGGGTGAGCGCTGAAAGCCTGTGCCCCGGCCTTCCGCGCCCGCCGAACCAGCGTTCGAGCGTGATCACCCACGACGCTACGAAATAGTAGACTGGAAAACCGAGCGACGCCCAAATGAATGGCTTCGGATCATCGAAGGCGTTCGCGATAATCAACGTCAGCAAGACGCCCCAGCCCAGGCATAGAAAATTCGTCAATCGGCTAAACCGCCCGCCGCGCGACGTGTACAGATAAAGCGACGGCACAAACGTCAGCGCCGCAAGCGCGATGATCAGCGCGAGCGAAAACCAGACCGGCGGACGCAGCCAGTAAAGATAGATCGCAACGACGTTCCAGTACGAAGGAAAGCCTACAAAGAAATGTCCTCCGGACTGGGCAGCTTCGGCGTCTGAAGTCTTCGCCTCGGATTGCGAAAAGCCGTAAACGCTGGCCAGCAGCGGCGCGAACAACCACCAATTCAAATTCCCCGGCAAAATCCCGGCTCGCCAGATCAGCAGCAGCGGCAGCGACGTGTAAGTCTGAAAATCAATGATGTCGTCCAGACGGCGTCCGTCGAAGCCAGGCAGAATCTCTTTGACGCGCGCTCGCCGAGCCAGCCATCCATCGGTTGAATCAATGAACGTCGCGGCGATCATCAGCGCGATAGCCCAGCGGAACGATTCGGCGTCCCCGCGCACGATGAAGACGGCCATCCCGGCCGCCGCCGCCAAGCCGAGCGCGGTGTAGCAATGAACCATCCAGGCTGCAATCTTCTGCTTGATCATCCAGCGGCTAACCATTCAGATTACGTACGGAGTGAGCAGTGTACATTGACTGAAAGAGGTTTGAACAGAATCGCCGAATGAAAATGGATGAAAACCGCGTCCATTTACAACCCAGACCCGCCTGAGCTATTTTGCGCTTGAAACAATCAACACTTGAATTCTTTCAATCGCCGAAAGGAGGCCTATGCTTCAACCGCGTATCCTGCAAATCGCCGCCATCGCAATTTTTACCCTGCTCACATTCGCCGCCTTTGCCGTTCCGGCCAGCGACAACAGTTTTGCCGCGAACAACACACCCGAAGAGCGCGGCCTCTGGAATTTGCAGCACAAATCCTATGGCGCGCCGCTGATGAACAGGAAGCTGCTGACAGAAATTCTGCCTAAAGCCTGGGAGCCGGAATGGAAGGCGAAGATTGATCCGAACGATCCTGATTCGGTTCGCAAGGTCGCGTTTGAACGCTACGGTTTTTCCGAAGCGACCTGGGACAATCAGGGCGCGCCGCTGCAATTCACGGCCTCGCAAACTGGGATGTGGACTCAGACCTGCATGCTCTGTCACGGTGGACGCGTGCCGGTGACGGGCGAGAGCAAGATCGGCATGCCGAACACCGAACTCGACATGCAGACGCTTTACGACGACGTTCAAAACACGTTGAAGATGAGAGGGCCGTTCCAATTGAACTTCGGTATGTCGCGTGGGCGGACGAACGCGTTCATCTTCAGCCTTGAACTGCTGCGCCGCCGCAATGAAGATATGTCGCAACGCAAAGAGCCGCTTCCGATGGGCGATTACGCCGATTTCGACCTTGACCCTCCGGCGTGGTGGTATTTGAAGAAGAAGACCGCGCTATACGCCGACGCCGGAGTCAAAGGCGATTTCACCCGCGCCATCATGCAGTTCACGATGGGCGAACCCAACGGCGAAAAGATTCGTTCGTGGGAGACCGAATTCAAAGACAACCTGGCTTACCTGAAATCCATCGCGGCGCCGAAATATCCGCTCCCGATTGATCAAAAGCTGGCGGTGGCGGGCCAACAGGTCTTCACCAAAACCTGCTCAGGCTGTCACGGCTCGTATGGCGCGGATGGTAAATACCCGAACAAGGTGGTTCCGGTGGAGGTCGTCGGAACCGATCCGCTTCGGCTGACCAA
>JAJVID010000195.1 GCA_022072205.1 Acidobacteriota bacterium | reverse complement strand
CCGTCACGTTTGGTGGCCGAGATTGGAATGATCTCTGCGAAATCGTATTCGTTGCTGTACTGCTCGATCAGCGGCAGCAATTTTGATTTGTCCTTCAGCAGGTCAATCTTATTCAGCAGCAGGAACGTTGGCTTCGCGGCTTCTTTGACCAGATCGAGCGTGAAGCGGTCGCCTGCGCCCAGGCTGGTTGTGGCGTCGCGCATCAGCAAAACAACATCAACCTGCTGCAACGCGTCGGCGACCAGTCCCATCATTCTGCGGTTGAGCGTGTAGCCGGGTTTGTGAACGCCGGGCGTGTCAACGAAGATGATCTGACCTTCGGGGCGCGTGACGATGCCCTGGATGCGCGTCCGCGTGGTTTGGGGCTTCGACGAGACGGCGGCGATATGTTCGCCGACCAGCGCGTTAAGCAGGGTTGATTTGCCCGCGTTGGGCCGCCCGATGAGCGCGGCGAATCCGGATTTGTGCTTTTTCTCGTCGCTCATATCAAAACATGAAATTAGGCTTGGTTTCCGCCCGAGCCGCCGCCGAAGCTTCAGCGACACTCGCTTCCTCGCCCGGCGCCTGAGCCGGTTTTTGAATTCTGACGCGCGAGACGCGGCGCTCGTCGGCCTCGACTACTTCAAAATGCAGGCCACGAAAATCTATGCTTTCGCCGACCGCTGGCAGGTGGCCAAGCTGGTTGATGACCAGGCCGGCGATTGTTGTGAAATCGTCGTCGGCCAGTTCGACGTCGAATATGCGTTCGATCTTGCCGATTTCGACGTTGCCGCGCGCGATTACGCCTTTGGCTTCCTCGACGATGTCCGCGTCCATCTCCTGAGGTTCTGGTTCGTCTTCGTCCTCGATTTCGCCGACGATCTCTTCGATAAGGTCTTCGATTGTGACCAACCCGGCCAGTCCGCCGTATTCGTTGATGATGATCGCCATCGGCGTCTTGGCCTTCTGCATTTCGGGCAGTAACTCGTCAATCGGCTTGGTTTCGGGCACGAAGTATGTCGGGCGCGCGATCTCGACGGCTTGGCGATTCATCTCGCCAAGCTGCCAGTATTTCAGCAGATCGCGCACATAGATCACGCCTTCGATGTTATCCATCTGGCCGCTGTAAACTGGCAGACGCGAATATTTCGATTCGATCATCAGGTCGCGCACGGCTTCGAGCGTCGCGCCGGCTTCAACGGCGACGATGTTCGGACGCGGCGTCATCACCTCTCCGGCGGTGCGGTCGCTGAACCGCATGACCGACTGGATCAACTCGCCTTCGTTTTCCTCGATGATGCCTTCCTCTTCGCCCACGTCCAGAAACGCCTGTAGCTCGATGTCGGCGCCCTCTTCTTTCTTGGTTTCGGTTTGGGCCAGGGCTTCAGGCTCGCGCTGTTTGCTTCGGAGTATGCTGTAAATAAAGTTTGCGACAAAACCGAGCACGGGCCACAGCACCCGCAACAGAAATCGTAGTCTGAGCAGAGTGCGCGCCGGATCGTTTTGCGTGATGATCATGGGCAGAATCTGCCGGAACAGGATGACGGTCAGAATCATCCCGCCGAACGACAGCGCCAGGAAATGCTGCGGGTAGAGTTTATGCGAGATCGAACTGATCAGGATCGCAATCGAGGCGATTGAAACGTGAATGCCGAATGTGAGCGTGAAGCGGAATTGATGGTAGTGATCAATGATCGAACGCCAGAATCCGGCCTGACCAGATCCGTTGGTGTCGCTTGCCAGACGGCGCAAGCTAACGTCGCTGAGTTCATCCAAAGCGCTTTTGGCGGTAGCGGTAACGACCAGCACCAGAATGAAGATGCTGGTCAATGCTATTTCAGATTCCATATTGGTTGGTGGTTGGGGTTGGTGGTTGGCGCCTGGCGGTTGGCCATTATTCATAAGCCGACCGCCGGACGCCATAGGCAACCGCCAGTTATCCAAGTAATTCTTTTCTCAACTTTCTTTCGAGTTTATTCATTTCGCCGTTGTCCGTCTCGTGATCGTACCCGGCCAGATGAAGCGCGCCGTGAATTACAAGATGCTCGATCTCGCGGTCGAAGCTTAAACCGAGTTCGCGCGCGTACGCTGCGGCTGTCTCAACCGAAATCACGACATCGCCGATGTGCTGCGTTTCATAATTCACCGGCGTTTCCTCGCCTTCATGATACGCGAAAGAGAGCACATCTGTCGGCTTGTCAATTCCGCGAAAATCGCGGTTCAACCGGCGCATTGCGTGATCGCGGATAAACGTAATTGTCAAAACAGCGTCCGAGCGTCCGATGCGATCTAGCACTGCTCTCGACAGTCTTGCCGCCCCGCTTCGATCAACCGCGCGGAGCCTCTGCCGATTGATAACCTCTATCTCCCGCTCTCCCTCTCTTCCGCTCGCCCGCTCTTCGCTAGAGGTTGATCTTCTTGTTGTGCTCATCGTAAGCCTTGACGATCATCTGCACCAATTGATGGCGAACGACGTCGCGTTCATCGAAGTGGATGAATTCGATGCCTTCGATATTGCTCACCACGCGCTGAGCCTCGACCAATCCCGATTTGCGCCCCGAAGGCAGATCAATCTGCGTTACGTCGCCCGTGATCACGGCCTTCGATCCGAAGCCGATGCGCGTCAGAAACATCTTCATCTGCTCCGAGGTCGAGTTCTGCGCTTCGTCGAGAATAATGAACGCATCCGCAAGGGTTCTACCACGCATGAATGCCAGCGGCGCGACTTCGATCACGCGCTTCTCGATGAACTTCGTCACGCGCTCGAAATCCATCAGATCGAAGAGCGCGTCGTAAAGCGGACGCAGGTACGGATCAACTTTATCCTGCAAATCGCCGGGCAGGAAGCCGAGCTTTTCACCGGCTTCGACCGCCGGGCGCGCCAGGATAATGCGATTGACGCTCTTGGCCATCAGGTATTGCACCGCCATCGCCACCGCGAGATAAGTCTTGCCTGTACCTGCTGGCCCTATCCCGAAAACGATGTCGTTGTTTTCAATCGCTTCCAGATAACGTTTCTGATTCGGGCCGCGCGCGGTGACTTGTTTGCGCCCCGCCGGATTGATGCGCTTCTGTCCCGCCAGAACTTCACGCAGCGACGAGGCGCGGTCATCGGCGATCTGTTTGAACGCGTCGCGCAACTCGCTGGCCGAAGGCGTGCGACCTTCGCTGAAGATCTGGCCGTAATCTTTCAGGATGCGTTCGACGGTTGCGACGTCGGCTTCGTCGCCTTCGACGATAAGCTCCGCCCCGCGCCCGCCGACGCGCACGCTGAGCAGCGATTCCAGATATTTGATGTTCTGGTCGTGCGGGCCGAACAAGGCTTCAAGCCCGCGTTCCGGTAATGTGATTTTCAGACTACGCAGTTTTTAAGCTTCTCCTCGTTGAGTGAAACAATTGAACTGAACAAAAAGCTACTATACGGTCTGAAATAGTGCAATGTGATTGACTAGTTGACCTTCAGGCTTTTACAATCCCGCTTCCGTTGAGTGACCGCTCGAAGGCGCCGAAGCTTTCGAGCGGTTTTATTTTTTGGGTCAAACCCTGCCGCCCGGCGATTGAATTCGTCGGGCGGCTTTATTTTTTGGAGGAAAGTAACAATGCAAGAGCAAGGGCAGATTGGGCTTGAGCAAGAAATTGAAAAACGATATGAATGCGTCCTGACTCTGTTTTTCGCCGGACGCCTGCCACGCTTCAATCACGCGCGTCACATCGCGGTCGCAAACATCCTGCGCCGGTTGCCGCACGGCCGCGAGTTGATGCATCTGGGGTTGCAGATCACGGCTACGCGGGCTGGCGTGCCCGAAAAATACAGCCGCGAGATTACGGATCGTTACTGGGATCAACTCAGGAGCGAATTGCCGGATATGAAAGAATTCGCAGATGTGTTTGAAGGGAAAAGTTGATACAGCGTAATTGAAGTCGTTCGATATTTTTCTGTCTGGCATTTTTCTGTTTGAAGATCAGCTAACAAAAAGATGCCAGACAGAAATATGTCAATCATGCGCAAGACTATTCAGATTTTGTGTTTTCTGAGCGGCAGATCACGAACGCGCTTGCCCGTCGCCGCAAACACAGCGTTGCAGATCGCCGGAACCGTCGGCGGCACGCCGGGTTCGCCGACGCCTGCAGGCGGCGCGTCGCTTTGAATCAAATGCACGCGCGTTTCAATCGGAGCCTCGTTGATGCGCGCGACCGGATAATCGTGGAAGTTGGATTGAGTGATCGCGCCGTTGGCCGCCGTGATCTCGCCCATCAGCGCGATGCTGGCGCCGAAGACCGACGCGCCCTCGAACTGCGATTTCACGCGGTCGGGGTTGATCACCTTGCCCACGTCAGCCGCAATGTCCACGCGCGGAATGCGAATCCTGCCGTTCGCGTCCACTTGCGCCTCGACGATTGTGGCGACGTAGCTGTAAAAGCTCCAGTGCGCAGCGATGCCCAGCGCGCGCCCCTTGACTGGTTTCTTCTTCGCCCAGCCGGAACGTTCCGCCGCCAATTCGATCACGCGCCGCAAACGTCCGGTGTCGAGCGGAAATTTCTCGGCCATCGGGCCGCGCTGCCCCAGATCAATCTTGCGCGGCTGTCCCAACAGATCGAGCAGATATTCCACTCGGTCACGATTGGCCAGCGCCGCCAGTTCGTCCGCGAACGAATGCACGGCGAAGGCGTGGTAGATGTTCGCAACAGATCGCAGCCAGCCGATGCGGACGTGAGGCTTCGCCGGGCCGTTCTCGGCGCGATGATTCGGAATGTCGAACGGCACGTTCGTCCATCCCATCCCCATCTCGAAGCCCTGGCCGTAGATCGCCGAGGGGCCGGCGAACGTCGAGCCGATGGATGGGAACGCGCTGCGTTGCAGCCACGCCGTCGGGCGACCCTTCGCGTCAACCGCTGCTTTCAAATACATCGCCGCGACCGCGTGGTAATAGTCGTAGCGGATATCGTCCTCGCGGCTCCAAACCACCTTGACCGGCTTGCCGACTTCGCGCGAGAGCAGCGCGGCTTCGGCGACGTAATCCGGTTTCGATTTG
The DNA here is from genome assembly GCA_022072205.1 of Acidobacteriota bacterium. Taxonomy (GTDB): domain Bacteria; phylum Acidobacteriota; class Blastocatellia; order RBC074; family RBC074; genus JAJVID01. The sequence continues at coordinate 28,268 of JAJVID010000195.1, read as the reverse complement.
CGTCCGAAGCCTCCGCCGAGCAGCGTCACGTGGCATTCGACGTTTTTCTTGTCTATGCCGAGCGCGGCTGCGACGGTGTCCTGCACTGCCTGCGGATTCTGCGTGGCGGCGTGGATGACGACTCTGCCGTCTTTGAATTCAGCGACAGCCGCTGGCGGCTCCATCGGCGCGTGCGCCAGATGCGGAACGTAATATTCGGCCTCGTGCGTCTTGCCGCCCTTTGCGAACTCGGCGTCAACGTCGCCGATGTTGCGCACGACCTTCTGCGGCTTGCGGACTGTTTCGAGCAGCGATTGTTTGTAGGCCGTCGAATCGTAACTTGCGTTCTCGCCCGCGTCCCATTCGACCTTCAATTTCTCGCGGCCTTTCATCGCGGCCCAGGTGTTGTCGGCGATCACGGCCACGCCGCCCAGCGCCTGAAACATGTGCGGAGGTTTGAACGCGGGAAGCTCGACGGTCTTTTGCACGCCGCGAACTTTGCGCGCCTCCTGATCGTCGAAGCTCTTCAGCTTTCCGCCGAAGACCGGCGACCGCGCGATCATCGCGTAAACCATCCCCGGCATCTTCGCGTCAATGCCGAACGTGCCGCGGCCCGCGCAAATGTCGTCGAGATCAATCGTCGGCATGTTCTTGCCGATGTAGCGATACTCCGATGGAGATTTGAATTTCAGTTCTTCCTTTTTCGGCACGGGCTGTTTGGCCGCAGCCGCAGCCAGTTCGCCGTAACCAAGTTTGCGCCCGCTCGCGGCGTGAACGACCTGATGGTTTTGCGCTTTGCATTCCGAAGCCGCGACGCCCCATTGAGCCGCCGCCGCGCCTTCCAGCATCACTCGCGCGCTTGCTCCGGCCTGTCGCATCGCGTCGTAAAAATCGCGGATCGAGCAGGAGCCGTCGGTGTTCTGGTTGCCGTACTTCGCGTCGCCGATGGCTTGTTCGATCTTCACGCGCTTCCAGTCGGCGTCCAGTTCATCGGCCAGCACGGTCGGGAGCACGCTGCGAATGCCCGTGCCCATCTCCGAACGATGCGTGACGATGATGACTGTGCCGTCGGTTTCAAGCCCCAGATAAACGCTCGGATTCCACGCGGCCTTGTCGGCTTCAGCGCCCGCCAGAGCTTCGATTGGCAACAGGCGCGCGCCGAGAACCAGCGCGCCGGCTGAAAACATACCTCCCAGAAAATTGCGACGAGTGACCAGTTCGATTCGGTTCATTTCTTCACCTCCGCCGTAGTCTTGCCAGTTGCAGTTTTAGGAGCAGCCGGTTTATTCGCAACCGGTTTGGTGGCCGCAGCCTTGATCGCCTCGCGGATGCGCTGGTACGTTCCGCATCGGCAGATGTTGCCCTTCATCGCCGAATCAATGTCGGCATCGGTCGGCCTGGGCTTCTGTTTGAGCAGTGCGGCGGCCTGCATAATCTGCCCACTCTGGCAGTAACCGCATTGCGGAACGTTGGCCTGCCGCCAGGCCTGCTGAACCGGATGGTCGGCCTTCGCGCTCAAACCCTCGATGGTCACGACCGATTTGCCAGCCACTGCCTGCATCGGCGTCTGACAACTGCGCACGGCCACGCCGTTCAGATGAACCGTGCATGCGCCGCACAGCCCCTCGCCGCATCCGTACTTCGTCCCCGTCAACTGCAATTCGTCGCGGAGGAACCACAACAAAGGCATTTCAGGCTCGCCGTCGAACTGGCGGCTGACGCCATTCACTTTCAGATTGATCATTCGTTTGCTCCCGGAGTGTTGGTTTAGTGGAGATTATCTCCCCACGCGATCTGTTGTCGTCTTGTTTCGCTCTCGTGGAAGAAACTGAAATTTTATGCAATTCGATTGATTGCGTTGGCTACGGCGCGTGATTATACTCCCCGCCGTCTCAAGCTCAAACGATAATCCAATCAGTCGCGACAGTCGCAGTTTTTCTCTAACGGTCAGGAGGCGCGCTTATGCAAGCTCGGCGGACGCCGACTTCGTGTCAGGAAGGCGCAAAGAAATTCATCGAACGTTACTGCGAACAGTTCCTATGCGTACACCAATATTCCACCTCGACGCCTTTACCACTCGCCGGTTCGCGGGCAACCCCGCCGCGGTGATGCCGATGGATAAATTTCTTGAGGACGATGTTTTGCAGGCTATTGCCGCCGAGAACAACCTTGCCGAGACGGCCTTCCTGGTCTCCGACGGAAGCGACTACCGCTTGCGCTGGTTCACACCCACCACCGAAGTCCCACTTTGCGGCCATGCCACTCTGGCCAGCGCAGCGGTCGTTATGGAGCGGCTGGAGCCTGGGCGCAGCAGGGTAGTATTCCATTCGGTCAGCGGCCCGCTGACAGTGAGCCGATCCGGTTCAGGTTACGTTATGGACTTTCCGGTCCGTCCGTCCGACTTGATCGAAACACCGCCCGGCCTAGCTGACGCGCTGGGTGTGGTCCCAATCGAGGTTTTCGCGAACGAATTCAACTACCTGGCGCTGGTGGAGAGCGAGGAAGTGTTGCGCGCGCTTGCCCCCGATATGGCGGCAATCGTCCGCCTGGGTCGCGGCGGGGTGATCGTGACCGCGCTTGGGGACGGAGTCTACGACTTCGTCAGTCGCTACTTCGCCCCGGCAAAGGGCATTCCTGAAGACCCCGTGACCGGCGGCGCGCACACGATGCTGGCGCCTTATTGGGCGAAACGCCTGGGCAAGACTGTGTTTCGGGCCTTTCAGGCTTCGCAGCGCGGCGGAGAGATCATTTGCCGGCTGACGCGTGACCGCATCGAGATGGAAGGCAATTGCGTCTTCTACCTGGAAGGGGAGGTTGAAATCTGATGATGTCACGCGGTCTCAGGGGAAACACTGACGATCAAGCCTCAACCGAGCTTGCGTTATAACAACGCGCCGTTGAACCCGGCCGTCAGCCGGTTTCATTCAAATCAGCGCTTCGCGCGCCTTGCGCACGATCTCCGCAGCCTTTTCCGCGCTCTCGGCCATCGCGGTCAGATGTCCCATCTTGCGTCCCGGTTTCGGAGTGAGTTTTCCGTAAAGGTGAAGTTTGACGTTCGGGAACGCGCAGGCGGCGGCCCAGTTCGGTTCGCCGGATTCTCCGCGAACGCACGGCCACAAATCTCCCAGCAGGTTGGCCATCGCCGCAGGCCGCAGCAGTTCGGTTGATCCGAGCGGCAGGCCGCACACGGCGCGCAGTTGTTGTTCGAACTGGCTGGTCACGCAGGCGTCGAAGGTCAGATGGCCGGAATTATGAGGGCGTGGTGCAAGCTCGTTGATCAACAGGCGGCCGTCACGGGTCAGGAAAAATTCCACGCACAAGACGCCGACGACATCGAGTTGTTCGAGCACGGCGCGCGCAATCTCGACCGCATCGCGTGTGATTTCAAGCGGCAGATTCGCAGGGGCGACTGAAACGTCGAGGATGTGATTGCGATGATCGTTTTGTATCGCGCCCCAATGCGTGAACGCGCCGTCAGCCCCGCGCGCGCCGACGACTGAAAGCTCGCAGGCGAAATCAACCCAGGCTTCCAGAATCATCTCCTGTTTGCCTGCGGCGGTCATCGCGGCTTCGGCCTGATCGTGGCTCGTGATCTTCGTCTGGCCCTTGCCGTCGTAGCCGAAACCGGCGGTCTTCAAAACCGCTGGGCAGCCGAATTCATTCAACCCGGCTTTCAAATCTTCAAGCGAATTCACGGCTCTGAACGGCGTGACGGGGAAACCGTTATCGCGGAGGAATGTCTTCTCGCGCCGCCGGTTTTGCGTTGTGTGCAGCACCGCGCCACCGGGCCGCACCAGCGCGCGTTCCGCAGCGGCTTGAGCAGTCTCCGCCGGAATGTTTTCAAACTCGAAAGTCACGACATCAACATCGGAGGCGAAACCGCGAACGGCGATCAAATCATCGTAATGAGCCTTGATCTCGACATCGGCCACCTGACCCGTAGGCGTGTCAGTTTCGGGCGAAAACGTGTGGACGCGATAACCCATCCGGCGCGCGGCGATGGCGAACATCCGGCCAAGCTGGCCGCTGCCTAAAACGCCGATGACTGAACCAGGGAGGATCGGTTGAGAGTTAGTGGTTTTATCCGAGCGTGTCATTCATCACCTTCGCCGTCTGCTCTTCTCTGAACTTCCGCAGCTTCTCGCGTAACTTCGGTCTCGTGTTCGCCAGTATTGCCACAGCCAGCAGCGCCGCGTTGGTTGCGCCCGCCTTGCCGATGGCCAGCGTGCCGACGGGAATTCCGCCCGGCATTTGAACTATCGAGAGCAGCGAGTCCATGCCTTTGAGCGCCGCGCTTTCGACCGGCACGCCGAGCACGGGGATCAGCGTTTGGGCTGCGACCATTCCGGGCAGATGCGCTGCGCCGCCCGCTCCGGCGATGATCACTTCGACGCCGCGCGATTCGGCGGCCCCTGCGAATTCGGCCATCCGCGCTGGCGTGCGGTGGGCCGAGACGATGCGGCATTCGTGCGGGACGCCGAACTGCGTCAGGATTTCATCGGCGTGGCGCATCGTCTCCCAATCGGATTTGCTGCCCATGATCACGGCGACCAGAGGTTCTTTTTGTTCGTTCATCGTTTTCGTTCCTTTGATGGGATCGGGCGGTCATTATCGCCTTTTACGTCTTCTGTTGCATCCCTGCCCAAAAAAGTAATAGACCACTGGAGTCGTCAGGCCTGCGCCTTCAGGAAATTTTCTGCAACCTTGCTTGTACTATTGTCGTAGTACAATATAACAAGAGAAATCTGGCAGATTTATAGTGATGGAAGACCGGTTTCACATAGACACTGAAGACCCCACGCCGATTTACGCGCAGCTCGAGCGGGCGATTCGTTTCGCCATCGCCACTGAAAAGCTGCGCGTCGGCGAACAACTGCCGACCGTGCGGCAGTTGGCCGTTGATTTGAAGATCAACGCCAACACGGTGGCGAAGGTCTACGCCGAACTTGAGCGCGTTGGGATTTTGGAGACGCGGCGCGGCGTCGGGACTTTCGTGCGCGCGCGTCAGGACGGGATGTTGAAACGCGCAAACAAACAGAGCCGCGAACGGGAATTGCGCGCGTTCGCGGATCGGATTCTGGCTGAGGCTCACGAACTCGGCTTTTCGCTCGACGAGGTGATTGGACACCTCGACGGCAGGCGCAAAAAAGGAGAATGAAACTATGCCCGGATTTGTACCCGCTATCTCAAAGAAGGATGAAGAATCGAAACTCGCCGCCACACAGCGGGCGAACGCTCCGCGAATGAACGTGATTTCGGCTGGGTTGTTCATCGCGCCGATGCTTTTGGGTGTCCTGCTCACCGTCGCGACGCTCAATCCTTTCCCCGTTATCGCTGGCGCGATACTCGGAATCATCGCGGCGCTGTCGCCGCGAGTCGCCAAGCAGTGGGAACGCGCGGTCGTGTTGCGGCTGGGGCGTTACGCCGGTCTGCGCGGCCCCGGGCTGTTCTGGATTACGCCGCTGATTGATTCGGTTTCGACTTACGTTGACCAGCGAATCATCACGACCAACTTCGCCGCCGAACAGACGCTGACGGCGGACACTGTGCCCGTCAACGTTGACGCGGTGCTTTTCTGGATGGTTTACGACGTGGAGAAAGCCGCGCTGGAAGTGCAGGATTATTACCAGGCCGTGAGCTGGGCGTCGCAGACCGCGTTGCGCGACATCATCGGCAGAACGGCGTTGACCGAATTGCTGCGTGGCCGCGAAAAGATCGAAGACGAGTTGCAGCGGCTGATTGACGAACGCACGACGCCCTGGGGCGTGACGGTTCAATCGGTCGAGATGCGCGACGTGGTGATCCCCGACGCGCTGCAGGACGCGATGTCGCGCGAAGCCCAGGCGTCGCGTGAGAAGCAAGCCCGCATCATCCTCGGCCAGGCCGAAGTCGAGATCGCCCACCTGTTCGAGCAGGCCGCGAAGGCTTATCACGAAAATCCGACGGCGCTGCACCTGCGCGCGATGAACATGCTTTACGAAGGATTGAAGGAGAAAGGCGCGATGATGATCGTGCCGAGCACGGCGGTCGAATCAATGGGAATGGGCGGATTGCTGGGCGCAGCGGCGCTGCGCCAGCAACAGTTGGCCAAAGGCGAAGATGAAGAGACGATGGTTCCCGTTGAATGATTGTGTGGCAAATGAAAAGGCGGATGCCCCTGGGAGCGATGCGCTCCCAGGGGCGGAGAGCTTGCTTTATGGTTTGGCTCAAAACATTTGTTTTCACGATCATCGTGCCGGGCACGGTGACTGCGCTGATTCCGTACCTGTTGCTGTCGGAGAACCCGTCGTTGTTCACGCGTATCGGGCCGTTTCAATTCCCCGGTCTGATTCCGATGGCGATTGGCGCGGCGATTTATCTGCGATGCGCGTGGGATTTCGCCTCGGCGGGCAAGGGAACGCCCGCGCCGATTGATCCGCCGAAGACGCTGGTCGCGCGGGGACTTTACAGATTCGTTAGAAACCCGATGTACGCCGGTGTTCTGCTGGCGTTGCTCGGAGAGGCCTGGCTTTTCAAATCATCAACGCTGCTTGTCTACGCCGCTATCGTATTCACCTGCGTCCACCTCTTCGTAGTGTTTTACGAGGAGCCTGCGCTGAGACGGCAATTCGGCGAATCGTATTCGGATTATCTCGCCGGCACGCCTCGCTGGATTCCCCGCGTCAACAATTCGGCGCGAAGACAGGAACGGTGAAGCTTGCGCTGGTCGTCAACGTCAGCTTGCTCAGGTTGCGACCCTGATTGAACGCCGAAGCGTTGACGTCCGCGTTCTGGTTGAAATTGATCACACAGCCGATGATCGCTCCGTCGCTCGTGCGCCAGAACTTCATCCAGCCGGTACGGCCTGAAGGAATGATGTTCGGCATTCGCGGCGTCGTTCGCGGAAAAGCGTTCGAGATGACCGAGCGGAACTGACGGCGCGACGTGCTGAATTCAAAGCTGGCCGCGTGTTCCATGTCGTCGTAAGCGATTCCGAAAATCTGCCCGATCGTGCTCAGCCCGGTCGTCAGATCACCGCCAATCCTGTTGATCACAAGCAGAGTCGAATTGCCGTCAACGACGCTTGGAATGTTGTCTATGGCCAGGGCGCGCGGCGCGGCGTTGTAACTGATCCCGTCGAAATTGATGTCAACCGTCGTCGCGTTGTCGGCGCAAATCGGCGGAGCGCCAGCCAGCGCCGCAAATGCTTCAGCGGCCAGATTGGCGGCGTGACCCGAACTCAACTTCACGTATTCATCGCCGATCAGATGGTTGAAGCTGATCGGGCATCCGGTTCTTTCATCAACCGCGATGGCGATCAGAAAACCGTTTACGTCAGGGTCCATGTCCGAAGCGAGAAAACTCGCCGTCTGGTTCGGCGTCAGGCAAAGGAAAGCGTCGGCGACCGAAGAGGAATCGTCTTCGATGAAGAAGAGATGAACGGCGACGCGGCGAGTCGAATCGGTGTTGGTGATGTTGATGCGCGCGTTTTCGCGCGGGAGACTGGCCGTCGCTGAACTGTAGATCGGATAGATCAACACCGAGCCTGCTTTCTGATCGCTGGCTTCAGAGCTTGTTGGATAAATCGCGCCCGGCCCGACCGGAGCGCAATTGGCCGTGACGCATTCATTCTTCGTCGCCATCGCGTTGTTGATGTCGTCGCCGTCTGGGTCGTAATTGAGCTTCGCTGCGACGCACAGGATCGCGCCCGTCGCCATGCCATCTTTGACCTGCGCCTGAAGCCTGATCGTGATGGTCTCGTTGATCTTCACTCTTCCGTTCCATTCAATCTGCGAGGCGCCAGTGATCGCGCAACTGCCGCTCGTCGCCGTACAGGAATTGGCGAGAGGTATCAACTCCGCCGGTAGTTGCGCGACGAGTTCCGAACCGGCGTTGTCGTTTTGCGCTCGTTCGCCAGTGTTGGTGAACTTCACTTCGACGGCGACGATGTTTCCCGAAGCCGTGCAGGCCGCAGAGTCCAGAATTTTGACCGAGAGATTATCGAACTTCGAGCCTTTGCCGCAGACGTTGAACGGCGATGAAGTGTTTCTCGGCGCAGGTGCGAGCGCCAGAAAATTGGTCGCGTTGTCGTTCGTGTCGGCGCAGCCCTGGCCGATTCTGACAGCGGCTTTATCGCTCGCGGGCGAAGGCGTTGAGTCCGAGCCTTCAAAACAATTCGCGCTGCTGCCGTAGCCGACGAAGTCAACCACGTTCGGCCCAATCGGACAGCTTGCGCTGAGCAAGGTCGTGTTGCTGACCAGCGCGACTTTTCCGGTTGTCGAAGCCATCGAGATCATTCCTGTGGCGTCCGCCACCGGCAAAGGCTCTCCGTTCGCGCCTCCCGAATCGAGTTTAATCAGATAATACTGCCCCGGCTGAAGCGTTCCGCCGAGATCAACCTTCTGCCACGAGGCTCCGGTCGAAGAAGTGTATTGCGCCGACCATCCGCTCAAGGAGACCGGCGCGTTGCTGCGATTGAAGAGTTCGATGAAATCGTGAGTGAACAAAGCTCCGCTGTTGCCGCCACCGCCGTAAATCTGACTGATGACGACGTTGCCCGGAGGCGGCGCGGCGATGACGGTCAGATTGATGTTCAGGTTTCCGCTGCGCGATTGAGCGTCACTGATGCCGATGGCCAGCGCCTTTGCGCCGGGTGTCGCGCTCGGCGCGATCTGAGTCTGGAACGAAAAGATATTGTCACTGGCGGTATCATCGCCGTTCGTCCCGTCATCGAAAAATTGCTGCGTGGCCGAACCGCCAATCACAGTCAGATTGCCCGTGACTTCCAGTCCCTCGCTCGCAGGATTCGCGCCGGGAGTGACCGTCACCGTCAACAGAACGACGTTGCCCGCCGCAACCGGATTCGGACTTGCGGCCCCAATGCCGGTTGGGTTGGTCGTCGCGCCGCAAGGCGCGATAGTCGAAGCCATGTTGCGAGGGTTGACCGGGCCAGCGGCGAAATCGGCAGAGTTGTTGTCGGTCTCAGCGCATCCGCCCATTGCGCGCACAGCGGCGGTCGTGGCGCTGATCGTCGGCGTGGGGCCTGAGCCTTCAAAACAATTCGTCCCGCTGCCGTAACCCACGATGTCAACGACGCTCGATCCCGAAGGGCAGGTTGTGCCGCTCGTGATCAGCGTGTTGTTGTTCGTCAAAACCACTTTGCCTGCGGTCGCCGCCATTGAGATTGATCCGGTCGCGTCGGGCGTCGGCAGCGCCGATCCGTTCGCGCCGCCCGAAGAGAGCTGAACCAGAAAATGTTGCCCCGGCTGAAGCGTCCCGCTCACGTCCACTTTCTGCCACGTCGTGCCTGTCGAAGACGCGTATTGCACAGCCCAGTTTGAAAAGCTGACCGGCGCATTGCCGAGGTTGAAAAGCTCGACAAAATCGTTGGTGAACGGCGCCCCGCTGTTGCCGCCGCCGCCGTAAACCTGACTGATGACGATGTTGGGCGAAACCGCGCCGCGCGCAGGCGATGGGGAAATCAGAAACCGCATCGCGCCCGCCATCAGACAGGCGGTGAACAGGACGATCAAAAATGGACGAGAGGCGCCAATTACGTTTGTGGGCCGAGCGAAGCGTGCGCGCATAGCCATAACCTCCTTATCGGTTTTGAAGCTAAGCTCCCATCAGGCTGACGAATAGCCGAGTCACTCTGTAACTTTCGTTATCAGTTTCCGTGCTGAGTCTGTTGGGATTTTCAGTCGAGAGATTTGATGCCGGCGCTGTTTTGTTCCAGCGGCGCGGAGTCTACCTTGAGCGCCGAGGCAGGTCAATAATAAAAGATGCCCTGCCCGTTTTCGCAGGCAGGGCATCGGCTTCGAAATATTGCCGGGAGGCGACAGCTATCGAACCATGATCACTCTCTCGGCCTGTTTGCCTTTTGGCCCTTGCACCAACTCGTATTCCACTTCCTGCCCTTCATCCAGCGTCTTGAAGCCATCCATCTGGATTGAGGAGTAGTGAACGAAAACGTCCCCACCGCCTTCAGGCTGTTCGATAAAGCCGTAGCCTTTGGCGTTGTTGAACCATTTAACTTTGCCTTGTTTCTTCTCTGCCATGGTGAATACTTCCTCCTGGGGATTACAGATGACGAAACCTGGATGCGGACAACTTCTCTCGCAACCAAACCCCGTCGGGTTAAGCTAACGTCCCGCTCACTCTGGTGATCACAGCTCGGCGCGTAAGTCTTCGGCGAAGAATTTCGCCAACACTTCCGATCAAGCCGATCCTTGCAGTCTTGCGGGGCAACTATTCAAAGAAAAAGCCGCCCGCGAAACCGAGACGGGGAGTGTCTGCGATTTCGTGTGCGGCTCTCACTCTGATAAAGCTTGGGGTATACACAACGAAACTACCGTTATCGCAATTGACCTTATTGTGCATTGGGCTGCGTCTGAATTGACGCTGTGACAAACACGGCGCGCATACTACTTAACGCCTATTTTACTGTCAAGCTTGAAAATGAATTCGAGCTAAGATTGATCAGACATTTAATTTCCCACTCTGAGGCGTCATTCACGCCATACCTGATATGCCGACGCTCCGGCTTCATGCTCTGCGCGGTTCATAACGTAGTAGATCGCTTCCAATCCATTGACCCTGGTCTTTCGGGCGAACTTCATTCCCAGTTTTTCGATCACGCGGAAGGAAGCGATGTTGGGCGGGTCGGCGCCGGCGTAGATCTCGGCCAGTTTGTTCTCTTCAAAACCGTAGCGCAGCAAGCTACGAGCAATCTCCGGCGCGATACCCTTACCCCAATGCTCCGGCGCGACGCCGTAAAGGATTTCAACTTCACTCTCCTCGCTGCCATCTTCAGTGAAATGGCGCAGGCCGCCGAATCCAGTCAGCGTGAGATCATCTTTGAAATTAACTGCCCAGAAACCGAAGCCGTATTTTGCGAAGCTGTCCAGGCTGCTTTCTACGACGGCGATGGCTGTTTCGCGCGGAATAATCTGATCGTCCCACAGAAACTTCCTGACGTCCGGATCAATCCAGAGACGATGCAACTCATCAACATCGCCCATCGCAAACGGACGCATAATCAAACGCGCTGTTTTTATCAGCGGAAACCCGTCGGTCAAAATAGAAACCTCAGACAAAATCGGCTCTTCATCACGAATGAAATTCCCATTCGTGATGAAGAGCCAGGGGGCGATTGCGTAAACGCGCTAGAAGGTGAACTGCGCTCCGAACTCGCCGGAGAACGATCGCGGCACGATCACGCCGCTGGGTGTGATGAAGCCGGTCGGCTTGCCGAATGTCCCGCTGCGGATGTTTCCGTCGAAGTTGTTACCGAAGTTGGCGCGATTGGTCAGGTCGAACGCCTGGAAGATCAGGCGCAGGTTGGCCTTCTCGCCGAACTTGATTGTCTTGCTGAAGCGCGAGTCCAACTGAAAGAAGGCCTGGCCGCGCAGGTTGTTATACGGCGCCTGCACACAAGTCCCCGCCGCCAAACAGGCGCGGAGATTGGCCAGGCTGGTATCCTTGTTGGCGAGCAGGTTATCCGGCGCGCTGGTATTAACGATCGCGTGAACCGCGCCTGTGCCTCCGCCGAAGTTGAAGACGTCGCCCAGTCCCTGCAACGAACTGTAAGGACGGGCTGAAGCGACCTGCATAATCGGCGCGAATTGAATGCCCCACGGCAGGTCAATCAGACCGCTCACCACCCAGCGATGGCGCTCGTCGTTCGGCGTCGGGCCAAAATCATATTCGGCGAAGATATCGTCCACGTTGGTCGCGCGGTTGCGGAAGGCCGCAGAGGCGCCATTGTAAGCCACCGCTTTTGACAGCACGTAGTTGGTGTTGAGGCTGAAGCGATTGCTCAGCCGGCGGCGATACGAAATGTTCAAGCCGTCGTAGCGTGAACGTCCCACTGATGACTCAACATCAATGCGCCCCAGTTTAGGCAGGCCAGCGGCGGCAAACGCCGCGTCCAACTGGCGCGCAACCGGCACCAACGCGGCGCGGCGCGGGTTGATATTGATTGTCTTCGATTCGCGCAGCGCCAGGACGTGCGTGTATTCGACCTCAATGACCGAAGTGGACGTCAGTTGATAGGCGTAACCGATGTTCCACTGTTGCGTGTACGGATTGCGGTAGTCGGGATCCATCAAGCGGCCTACGTTGCCTGCGGCCAGTTGCGTTTGCGCGGGCGGGATCGTCGGCAGCGGATCAACGCCAAACCGATAGTTCGACAGCTTGATATTCGTCCCCGGCACGATGTCAGCCCCGGCGTCGCCCGGCCCCGCGCTGGTGATCGAGAAGACTCCCGCGAAGAGCGTCGGGTTGATCTGCTGAATCATAAACAACGGGATGTTCAGGAACGTCTGTCCGTAGTAGATGCCGTAGCCTCCACGCACGACGTGTTTGCCGTCGCCTGCGATGTCGTAAGCGAAGCCGATGCGCGGGCTGACGCCACGTCCGTCATCGTGCGGCAGCTTGGCGGCGAACGGGCTGTTGATCGCTTTGAGCGCGAGATACGTGCGGTTCTGGGCCTGGACACTCTCGCCGGCGATCAGGTTGAAGTCCTTGTCATAACGAATGCCGAGGTTGAGCGTCAGGCGCGGTGAGACTTTCCAATCATCCTGGAAATAGGCGCCGAACATCTTCGCGCCGCCCGGCAGATTGAAGTACGGATCGCCAGCGGTGGCCGTCATTCCGATGACCGCGCCCGGCGTAGCGAAGCCCTGCGGGTATTTGACCTTGTCGTTGAGAATTACGCTGGGCTTGTCGAGGAAGTCGAATTCCGGCGTCGAGTTGAATTTGAAGAAACCGCCCAGTTGCGGCTCCCACACGTAATCGAAGCCGGTCTTGAAAGCGTGTTTGCCGCGTGTGATCGAGAGATCGTCGCGGAACTGCCACTTGCGCTGGTAAGACTGCTGCGGCACGTTCGGGTTGGTGCCGAAATAGATGCCGGTAGGGAAAGTTATGTACGGAGCCTGAATCGTACTGTCAATCAGATTGTTCCAGTACTGGAAACCGACCGTGAACGAGTTGACGATGGTCGGCGTCAGGATCGAGTTGAGCGTCGCGTTGGCGACCTGCAGTTCGTTCTTGGTGAAGTTACCGCCGGTCAGATCGTTGCGCGATCCTGATTGATCGTTCTCACCTTTGTTCGACTGCGCGGTGTAGCTCAGGAAGAAATTGTGTTTATCGTTGAAGCGATGGTCGAGCCGCCCGTTGTAGCGCGTGTCGCGGTAGGGGGTGGGTATGTTGGCCGACGGCTGCGCGCCGAGATTCTTGACCAGCGTCAACTCAGCGACCGCGTCCGAACTGGCCACGATGTTGGTCAATTCGCGCTGCTTTTCTAGCGCGAAGAAGAAAAAGGTCTTGTCCTTGTAAATCGGCCCGCCGATTGATCCGCCATATTGCTGGCGGCTGAAGGGCGATTTTTCAGTATTCTTGACACCGGTCGCGGGATCAACTTCGACGGCGTTGAAGCGTTCGTTGCGCTCGAAGATGTAAGCGCCTCCGTGGAATTTGCTCGATCCGGATTTAGTCACCACGTTGACCGCCGCGCCTTCGCTGCGCCCGTTGGCGGCTGAAAAACGCTGCGTGCTGATGAGAAATTCCTGCACGGCTTCGAGCGGCAGTTGCATCACAGGGCCGCCGACGGTGTTGTCCTTGTTGTCAATGCCGTTGACGGTGACGTTGACGTTGCGCCCGCTGGAACCGTTGATGCCGAAGACGGCGATGCGATTCTTGGTCGGGTCGTAGGAATCAACCGGTTTGGCGCCCGGCGCGAGGATGGCCAGATTGGCGAAATCGCGCCCGTTCAGCGGCAGATCGCGCACCTGCTCCGGCGTGATGTTCAATCCGACGTCGGTCTTCTGCGTGTCCAGAATCGGCGCTTCGGCGGTGACCGTCACGGTCTCGGCGGTCGCGCCGGGATTGAGAGTGTAATTGAGCGTCGTGACGCGTCCGACCAACACTTCCGCGCTTTCGGTCACGGCGCTGGCAAATCCGTTCGCGCCGACTTTGATGTCATATTTGCCAGCCGACAAAAGCTCAAAACGATAAGAGCCTTCATCGTTCGTCGTCACTGATCGCGTTACGCCGGTAGCCTTACTGGTAATCGTCACCGTCGCGCCCTTGATCACAGCCTGCGCTTTATCGGTGACCGTTCCTTCCAGCGTTGCGCTCGCTGTGGCTTGAGCGAATGAAATCTGGTGTCCGAATAAACAGATCACCAACGACAACACGGCAAAGAAAATATTTTTTCGCATAATTCTCCCCGATTTTGAAGTTGTGATGCATGTGACGGCGGAAACTCGCCGCACGTGTTGAGCTTGGAAAATGAGTCCTGCCATCGAAACCAAGATCGTTTTTCTGCCTCGTGGTAGCGACCAAAATGATTGATCAAAAAAATGGCGGTGGGGTTCTTGCGAACTCCACCGCACCGAGGGCTTTGCTGGGATGAAAACTCAAAAGACCAAGGAGGACTAACTGCTTAAACTCGACTTGCTAAACTTGCTTTTGAAAAATTTTGAAGACTGCCTGCTCAAAGGAGTGTCACGCAGGCGTCATACAAATCAGCAACTTTGGCGCCGCGAATGTTTCTTTGCGACGGTATTGTCTTAGCTACCACACTTCAATCACTTAGCTCTATGGCTCGGCATTCGGCCATACGAACGTGTGGATATTCGGAGAGGAAATCTGCGAAACGATGGATTTTTATCCATTTTTTCGTATCAGATTCGTATCAGATAAGGCGCAATTTGAAGCTAAATACTCGTGGGATTTTATGGCTTGGCGATGAGCATTTGCTGGCCATCGGACTCGCGTCAGTAAAAAAATACGAGGTGTTTGTGTATTCGAGTGTCGGATGAGTTTTTGGCTCAATCCACAATCTCATCCGGCTTTGATTTTCTCTTCCTGCGATGGCGTCATTTCACTTGATTGCGTGATCCAGCGATTCGCGCGACATTGCTTGTCCATAGCGATAGCGCGGCTTGTAAAACGAAGTTTCAGAACATGGCCTTGCCATCCGCACAGGCTGGAAATTTTTCAATCAAACAAGAATTTGAAATGCCGAAAATTGATGGCTGAATACCGGATGTTGCGCTCGATGCCACGTGCGCCACAATCATCAGGCGCCGGGTTGAAAAGAGTCGAACGAAGATTGTTTTTTGACACACGCCTCTCGCCGATGTTGTCTTGACAAAGATGGAGCCCGCGAAAATAATGCACGCCCTTGCGCGCTGATCAAATCACTTCTGTGGTCAGCCATCACGAGTCAATTTGAATTCTTGCGATCCCGGCAGTTGTCACCAGTTGATTTGGCAGCGAAGCTTTACCCGGACGGGAGGAGGAGAGTCTGTGCCGTCGTCGAACACCGCGCCGAATGTAGTATCGAAAGCGCCCACCAGTGAGCGGATACCGGAATTGAAGTTTTTGCGCAGCGGCAAGGTGCGAGACATTTATGAAATTGACGGCGACCGTTTGTTGATTGTCGCCACTGACCGCATCTCGGCGTTCGATTGCGTATTGCCAAACGCCATTCCCCACAAAGGTCAGGTTCTCACTCAAATATCCAAATTCTGGTTCGACCGGTTCTCGACGCTGGTCGAGAATCATTTGATCGCAGCCGACATGAGCGAATTTTCGGCGGAGTTGCGCGGTGCGTTGCCGGAAGAATCGAAATCACGATTGGCGGGCCGTTCGATGCTCGTCCGTCGCGCCGAAGTGATCCCGTTTGAATGCGTCGTTCGCGGATACCTGGCCGGATCGGGTTGGAAAGAGTATCAGCAGACCGGAATGATCTGCGGTCATCGTCTGCCTGAGGGGTTGGTCGAATCGGCGAAACTGCCTGAACCTATCTTCACTCCGGCGACGAAGGCTGAGGAAGGGCACGACATCAATGTCACGATAGATGTGATGGCGCAGGCGCTTGGTGAAGACCTGACCACGCGGTTGGAAGAGATCAGCTTGAAGATTTACCGCGAGGCCGCACAGTACGCCGAAACGCGCGGCATCATCATATGCGACACCAAGTTTGAATTCGGCTTGAGAGACGGGCGATTGATATTAGTAGATGAAGTGTTGACGCCCGACTCGTCCAGATTCTGGCCGCGCGATTCCTATGCGCCGGGAAAGCCGCAGCCGTCTTTCGATAAACAATTCGTGCGCGATTACCTTGAGACACTCGACTGGGATAAGCGTCCGCCGGCTCCCGCGCTGCCCGGTGAGGTTATTAAAGTGACAAGCGAGAAGTATCTGGAAGCATATCGTCTGCTCACCGGTTACGATCTGCCGTTCGCCGCTTAAGCTTTTCCCCGACAGATCACCGCAAGCAGTCATCGCTGTTTGATCAAATAATGTTGCCCGACAGAACAGTTGAGACTGTCCCTGCAGGCATTCCCCATCGAAGGAAGCCTATGAAAACGGAACTCGAAGCGATTATTGACCAGATGATCACCCGTGGCATTCTCTTTGACGAAGCTGTCAAGGAGTTCGAAAAGAACTTCATCCTCAAAGTGCTTAGCCGCCACAACAACAATCTTTCCAAAGCCGCCGAATCCCTGGGTATTCACCGCAATACTCTCAGCAAACGCATGCTGGAATATACCAACGGCGCCAATGGAAACGGTCACGGAAATGGTCACAAGAACGGCCACAAGAACGGACATAAGCGACGACAGCCGACGCCGCGCCGCAAACTCCGCTCTTGAATTCCGCCTTCCCATCGTTGCAAACCCTGATTGACCTCAATTTTTTATTGCGGTTATTGACAGGGGCAAGGTCGGTTCATATACTTGGCGCTCCCAAACGGAGAGTGCTAATACCACACAATTTGATATAAGGCTGGCTATGAAACTTGAGCGTGTGAGACTCAAGATGAGCCTGCTTGCGTTTGGGAGAGAGCCAAAATCACTAACCACAACAAGAGAGAAAGGAGTTTTTCAATGGCAGTTAGTATTCGTCCACTCAACGACCGCATTATTGTGCGCCGCACCGAGGAGCAAGAGCAGATGCGCGGCGGCTTGTACATTCCGGACACCGCGAAAGAGAAACCGCAGGAGGGTGAAGTGCTGGCGGTAGGTAACGGCAAATTGCTCGACAACGGGCAACGCACGCCGATTGACCTCAAAGCTGGCGACCGCATTCTGTTCGGCAAATACGCCGGCACCGAGATCAAACTCGACGGCGAAGAGTATCTGATCCTGCGTGAGGACGATGTTCTCGGCGTAGTCGAAACCACAGCCAAAGGCAAAGGCGCGAAGTAAATTCATCAACAGGCAAGACCAAAGAATTTCGGGAGGAATTTAGAAATCATGGCTAAGCAAGTTATTCACGGAGAAGATTCACGGCAAGCTATCCTGCGCGGCGTCAATCAACTCGCCGACGCCGTCGCGATCACGCTCGGCCCCAAGGGGCGCAACGTGGTCATTGACAAGAAATTCGGCTCGCCGACGATCACCAAAGACGGCGTGACCGTCGCCAAAGAGATCGAGTTGAAGGAGCCGCTCGAAAATATGGGCGCGCAGATGGTGCGCGAAGTCGCGTCGAAGACTTCGGATGTGGCCGGCGACGGCACGACCACCGCGACAGTTCTGGCCCGGCAGATTTTCAAAGAAGGCGTCAAGACCGTCGCCGCTGGCGCAAACCCGATGGCGTTGAAGCGCGGCATTGAGAAGGCCGTCGAGAAGGCCGTCGCCGCGATCAAAGAACAATCCAAGCCGGTCAAGGGTGACGCCATCGCGCAGGTCGGCACAGTTTCGGCCAATGGCGATCAGACCATCGGCGGCATCATCGCCGAGGCGATGAAGAAGGTCGGCAAGGACGGCGTCATCACAGTCGAAGAATCGAAATCGCTCGACACGCTGCTCGAAGTCGTCGAAGGCATGCAGTTCGACCGAGGCTACCTGTCGCCCTACTTCGTGACCGATCCTGAGCGCATGGAAGCGACGCTCGAAAACGCGCTGATCCTGCTCAACGAGAAGAAGATCAGCTCGATGAAAGACCTGCTGCCGCTGCTCGAGCAGGTGGCCAAGATGGGCAAGCCGCTGCTGATCGTGGCGGAAGATGTCGAGGGAGAAGCTTTGGCGACGCTGGTCGTCAACAAGCTGCGCGGCACACTGCAAGTTTGCGCCGTCAAGGCGCCGGGCTTCGGTGACCGCCGCAAAGCTATGCTCGAAGACATCGCCATTCTGACCGGCGGCAAGGTCATCAGCGAAGACCTGGGAATCAGGCTCGAAAACGTCAAGCTCGAAGACCTGGGCCGCGCCAAGAAGATCACCGTTGACAAGGATAACACCACGATTGTCGAAGGCGCGGGCAAGGCCGCTGACATTCAGGGCCGCGTCGCCACCATCCGCCGCCAGATCGAGGAGACAACCTCGGATTACGACCGCGAGAAATTGCAGGAGCGCCTGGCTAAACTGGTCGGCGGCGTCGCCGTCATCAAAGTCGGCGCCGCGACCGAGACCGAACTGAAAGAGAAGAAGGCTCGCGTCGAGGACGCCATGCACGCCACTCGCGCGGCTGTTGAAGAGGGAATCGTTCCGGGCGGCGGCGTCACGCTGGTTCGCGCGGCGAAGGCTCTCGACAGCCTCAAGCTCAAGGAAGAGGACGAGCAGATCGGCGTCAACATCGTCAAGCGCGCTCTCGAAGAGCCGCTCCGCAAGATCGCCGAGAACGCCGGCCACGAAGGCGCCGTGATTGTCGAACGCATCAAGTCCGAGAAGAACGACGCCATGGGTTTCAACGCCGAATCCGAAGAGTTCGAGGACCTGGTCAAGGCGGGCGTCATTGACCCGGCGAAGGTTTCGCGCACCGCGCTTCAGAACGCCGCGTCAATCGCCGCGCTGATGCTCACGACGGAAGCTCTGATTTCAGAGATTCCGGAAGACAAGAAGGCCCCCGCGATGCCGGGTGGCGGCGGAATGGGCGAGTTCTAAGGACCCATTGGACAGACCGCTTTATGCAAACGAGAGGCGATGGCGCGCGCGTCATCGCCTCTCGTTTTTTCAGCGCGCTTGCGCGCAAAGTTCCCCAGCCAGAAGTAGAAATTCCACCACGTCCACGCCAAACAAGCATGAATTCACAGCAGTTCTCAGGCTTTTCATCGGGAACGCCAGTTGCTATTTCGCATGATGAGCGATCCGCGATCGGATTGCCCAAACAGAATACTGGACAGAGTAACTGATTGGAGGAGGAGCGAAATGGGAACAATGAGAGCCAATGTTTTTCATGGCAAGGGCGAAATATCCGTCGAGGAGGTTCCGCGTCCACACGCGGGCGCCGGCGAAGCTGTAATCCGCGTCACGCTGACCACAATTTGCGGCACCGATCTGCACATTGTGCGCGGTGAATACCCGGTCAAACCGGGTCTGATTATCGGCCACGAGCCGGTCGGCATCATCGAAGAAATAGGCCCTGGTGTAACCGGCTACCAGATCGGCGACCGCGTGCTGGTGGGCGCGATCACGCCCTGCGGCCAATGCCACGCGTGTTTGTCCGGCCATCAGGCGCAATGCGGCCACGGCGGCGGCTATGAAGCTCTGGGCGGCTGGCGCTTCGGCAACACGATCAACGGCGCGCAGGCCGAATATCTGCTCGTGCCACAGGCGCAGGCCAATCTGGCGAAGATTCCCGGCGAATTGTCCGACGAGCAGGTGGTATTGCTGGCCGATATCGCTTCGACAGGTTTTGCGGGCGCGGAATCGGGCGCGATCAAAATCGGCGATGCCGTTGTGGTCTTCGCGCAGGGGCCGATTGGATTGTGCGCGACCGTTGGAGCGAAGCTGATGGGCGCCGCGCTTGTCATCGGCGTTGATGGCGACGATTTCCGGCTTCAGATGGCGCGCCGAATGGGCGCCGATGTCGCGCTCGATTACCGCGCGGTTGATGTTGTCGAAGAGGTGAGGCGGTTGACCGGCGGTGGCGCCGATGTCTCGATTGAAGCGCTCGGAACTCAACAAACCTTCGAGCAGGCGCTGCGGTGTTTGCGGCCCGCTGGAACGCTTTCGAGCCTCGGCGTCTATTCGGGCAAGCTGCAAATTCCTTACGACGCGTTTGCGGCAGGCATCGGCGATCACCGCATCATCACGACGCTCTGCCCCGGCGGTAAGGAACGCATGCGGCGTTTGATGGAGATGATCAGGCGCGAGCGGGTTGATCTGACGCCGATGATCACGCACAGATTCCCGCTCGATAACATCGTCGAAGCCTACCAGCTTTTCGGCGAACGCCGCGACAACGTGATCAAGATTGCTGTGAAGCCATGACTGCTGAGGTTGCGGATGCCCTTTGATGGCGGGCAAATTTCGGAGCGGCAGGTCGAGGATCAATAACCGTATGGTATTTCTGAGAGGAGTCATTATCTGGATAGTCATTATGTTCGCCGAAAGCCTGCATGGCGTTGCGCGGGTAATCCTGCTCGAACCGCGCGTAGGCGATTTCAAAGCGCGTCAAATCGGGGTGTTCACAGGGGCGGCGGTGATTCTCATCGTTACTGCGCTGTCCGTTCGATGGATTCGCGCGAAGAGCGTTAGCCAGTTGCTCGGCGTTGGCCTGCTCTGGCTTGCGCTGACGCTGGGATTCGAGATTGGGATTGGAAGGTTTGTCGCGGGCTATTCGTGGGAGAGGATCGCCTCCGATTACAACATCCTCGAAGGAGGGCTTCTGCCGATTGGCTTGCTGGTTCTGACGCTGGCGCCCGTGAGCGCCGCAAAGGCGCGGGATGCGATTTGATGGACGCGGACGCCAGCGTCAGCCAACCCCAGGATGATTGCGCGCAGGCCCCCCTGGATGGCTCCTTCACGGTCACGTCAGCGGACGATTTCCACCGAACACTTTGCGTGTGAAGCCACCGCCTGTGAAACCGAGCCGAGCAGCAACCGATCGAATCCGCCCAGCCCGCGAGAACCAAGCACGATCAGATCGGCTCCCCACTTTTCAGCCTCGTCGAGAATCACGTCTCGCGCTGATCCTGGGATGGTTTCGGACAGAACATGAGAAACCTGCCCGCTGGCCCGCAACCGCTCCGACGCTTTCTCCATCGCCGCGCGCGCCTGATCCTCAATGGCTTTTTCCCACCCCTGGATAAAACTCCCAGGCAGGATCAATGATCCGGCTATGGGCGGTTGGGGCGGCTCAGCCGCTGCGATGACTTTCACGGCGGCGCCTTCCGGCCAGGGGCGATTGGCTATTTCGTTGACTGCGGCGTCGCTTCCGGCTGAGCCATCAACGGCCAGTAGTATATTCAGCCGCGCGTTTCTGATCGGGCGCTTCTCGTCGGCGCGCACAATCATGACCGAACAATTCGCGCGCGCCGCTACAGCGCCGGAGACCGAGCCGAGCAGGAAGCGTTTGAATCCGCCCAGCCCGCGCGAACCGAGCGCGATAAGATCGGCTCCACACTCTTCGGCCTGGGAGAGTATGACCTCCTGCGGATGTCCAATGATTACGCCGGTTGTGATCGTCAGCGGAGCCTTTCTGCTCGCATTCGTCGCGTTGACTTGCGCCTGAGCCATATTGATGGCGGCATTGGCCTGCTCCGTCATGGCGGTTTCAATCTGCGAATAATGACTTTCAGGAAGCGATCTGGTCTCCGCCGTCGGCCTGAACGGCAGCTTCACGGCGGAGAGAATTTTGACCGCGCTGTTCGGCGGCCACGGAAGGGAGGCGATCATATCAGCGGCCGCCAGGCTGTAATCAGAACCATCAACTCCCAATAGGATATTCATAAATTCTCCTTGTGTAACCAACCGCAGAATTGCGCTCACACCTTGATGAAAATCCTGCGCCGGTAGAGAGCGTACATTACCAGCCACCACAGCGCCACGTAGCTCAATGCGAAGGCGAGTGAGGCGTTGACCGGCGAAAGCCAGGTTGCGAAAACGCGATCATAAATAAACATTTTCAGGTCGCCAGTCGAACCGTCAAGCATCGGCGTCTTGACGAGCAGCAGCGCCTTCATCATTAAACCCGAAAGGACGTACAGCGCCAGCGCGTTTACGCCGAAGACCGCAAACGGCTGCGCCCATCGTTTGTAGCCTTTCAAATCAATCGCCCAGTAACACAGCGCCAGCAGTTGCAAAGCCAGCCCACCCGTGAACATCACATACGAACTCGTCCACAGCGCCTTGTTAATCGGGAAGGCCCAGTTCCAGACGTAACCGGTAATCACGCACAGCGCGCCAACGGCGAACAACCCCGCAATCTTGTCCAGCGTCTCGCGCCGCGTCATCAGCCACTGCCCGGCCAGCGCGCCAATTAGCGCCGTAGCGACAGCAGGAATCGTGCTCAGCAAACCTTCCGGGTCGTACAGCGGCCTGTACGTGTGCCCGGCCAGAAGCGTCCGGTCAACCCATGAAGCCAGACTGCCTTCCATCGTCAGATCGCCTCGCGCAAAGCCCGGAGCCGCAATCAGCTTCACCATCGCCCAGTAAACGATCAACAGCGCAGCGGCGATCACAATCTGCGTTCGCGCCTTCGCCTTCAAAAAGATCAGCGAGGCGAAAAAGTAGCAGAGCGCGATGCGCTGCAGCACGCCGGGAATGCGCAGATGCGAGAGCTTGTCCATCGTGAACGGAAATGCGTTCAGCATCAGGCCAAGCAAAAAGATGACCGCCGTGCGCCGGAAGATTTTCAGATAAAGATCGCGTTGACCGCCGCCCGCCGCTTTGCGCTTTTCAAACGCCAGCGGAATCGCCACGCCGACGATGAAGACGAAGAACGGAAAGATCAGATCGGTGGGCGTCCATCCGTTCCATTGCGCGTGCAGTAGCGGCGGATAGACCGCGTTCCAATTGCCCGCATTGTTGACCAGAACCATTCCGGCGATAGTCAGGCCGCGAAAAACATCGAGCGAGATCAATCGCCCGGCCATCGCGGGCTGCGGGCCTTCAACTTCCGGCAGAACCTCTTTCGCCTTGTTCCTGACAGCTTCTTTGGTTTCAAAAGCCAGAGAATCTTTTTCCGCTCTGATCATTGAACTTTCTCCATTGATGACTGTTGATGACTGTTGATGACTGTGATCGGAAAAATTACCCGAATGCAGGCACGGCGGATTATAGCCAAAATCACGCGTGACGCACGCTGACTATGACAATTATGTCCGGTTCCGACTTTCCCGTTCGTCATATAAGCGCAGGTCGCAAATCAGGCTTGGAGAAGAGATGCCAGGCCAGCTTGGCGTTAAAATCGAACGTAATCGGAAAAGGAGAAGCAAAATGGCGAATTCTATGATGGAAAAGAAAGCGCAATGGATAACGACAGCAAGATGGATCTACTGGACGGTGACATTATTGTTCGTTTCGACGATGATGGTGGCGGGTTTGACATACCTGGCAGGCGCGCCGTTCAACGTCGAAGGCATCACACACCTCGGCTACCCCATTTATTTGCTCAAAATTCTGGGAACCGCCAAACTCCTCGGCGGCATTGCAATCCTGCAGGGACAGTTTCGGACTTTGAAAGAATGGGCTTACGCGGGGTATACGTTCAACCTGCTCGGAGCGTCAGCCTCACATGCGCTTTACGGCGATCCCTTCGTGAAGACGCTGACGCCAATCATCATTCTTGCTTTCGTCCTGATTTCTTATCGGCAATGGAAGACTGGCTGGATGTAAGAGCGAACCGAAATATCAGAAAAGGAGAACACAAAATGGCAAAGTTTATGTATTTATTCCGGAGTAACCCGGCGGCTTATCAGTCCATGTCCCCGGAACAGATGCAACAAACGATGAAGAAGTGGATGGATTGGAAAGGCGCCCTGGAAATGAATGGCCACCTTAAGCAACTCGGAGAGCGGTTGGATGGAACGGGCAAGGTTGTCCGGGGTAAGGCCAAATCGGTCACTGACGGTCCCTTTGTTGAAGTGAAGGACTCCATTCAAGGCCATATGTTTGTCGAGGCTGGCGACATGGCTCAGGCGGTGGAGTTGGCTAAGGGCTGTCCCATTCTGGAAAGTGACGGGTCGGTGGAGATCCGCGCCATCATTTCCTAAATCAAACCACAAAACTCCGGGACGGTATTTGTGACGCAGAGCCGCAGCGTCACAGAGCAGTTGGAGGGACTATTACGAACGAAGTAGCAGGATTAGTTGATCATCTTTTCCGCCGGGAAGCGGGGAAGATGATCTCATATTTAACCAGGATTTTCGGTTTGGGCCGCCTTGATCTGGCAGAGGACGTGGTTCAGGACACCCTTTGCCGCGCGCTGGAAACGTGGCCTATTCACGGCCTTCCTGACAACCCGTCAGCATGGCTGATGCGTGTGGCTCGCAACCGCGCTATTGATCTCGTGAGGCGGGACGAGCAATTCCGTTACTTCGCCCCGGAACTCACCCGCCTTTTGAGGCTCCGTGAAGATTTGCCAGTGGAAACGCCGGCCTTTGAGAAAGAGCTTCAGGACGACCAACTGCGCATGATGTTTTCCTGCTGTCATCCGGAGCTTTCAACAGAAGCCCAGGTGACGTTGATTCTAAAAACGCTTTGCGGTTTCAGCGTTTCCGAAATCGCCCACGCCCTTCTGGCCAGTGAGGATGCAATCGAAAAACGATTGGGCCGGGCGCGGAAATTGTTCCGGCTTTCGGGAGCTTTTGTCGAAATCACCAACGCTTCTGATGTAGCCGCGCGCCTTGAGGCCGTCTACCAGGCCATCTACCTTCTTTTCAACGAGGGTTACCACAGCAGCCAATCCGATCAGACAGTTCGCGAAGACCTTTGTTTCGAGGCCATCCGCCTCGCGCTTCTTTTGAGCGAGCATCCGGAAGGGAATAAACCCAGGACGCACGCTCTGCTGGCGCTTCTGTGTTTTCATGCGGCCCGCCTTGCTGGCCGAATGGACGAGGATGGCGGCTTGGTCCAACTGGAAGCGCAGGATCGTTCCAAATGGGACTGGGATTTGATTGGGAGAGGATTCCATTTTCTGGAAAGAGCCTCGACGGGAAATGAGTTGAGCGAGTACCACCTGGAAGCGGGGATCGCCTCTTTGCACTGTGCGGCCTCGACCTATGAGAAAACCGAATGGGCCAAAATCCTTGAACTTTACGACATCCTTTACCGGTTGAAACCTTCGCCCATTGTAGCTTTGAACCGGGCCGTCGCCCTGGGCAAAGTCCTGGGGCCGGAAGAAGGTTTGGTCGAATTGAGGAAGATCCCCGATTCTGGAAAGCTCAAGGACTATCCCTTTTACCCGGCGGCGGAGGGGGAATTTCATCTTCTTGCGGGACGCTTGCCAGAGGCGGCGAAGCATTTTGAAAAAGCCATGAATTTGGCTCGAAGCCCGTCCGAGACGAATTTTTTCGAGCGCAAGTTAAAGGCGTGCCAGATAGGCGCCGATTCGTAATCAACGCGTTATCTAAGTGGGTCTTCGATCTTCCCCTTCTTCCCCTTCCTGACCGGCTCATCCTGAGGTTGAGGTTTGGGGGTTGGCGGAGGTTTAAGTATTTTGGGCGGCTCCACTCGTGGCGCCTCGACCGGCTGATCGCGCACCGGCGGCGGGGCGGGCTTGACGATGAGGGGAGCGAGATTGTCGCTGGTTGAAGGTCTGCCTGCCAGAGGGTCAAGGTTCGGCACGTCGTCGGAGCCAGGCAGAATGTCTCCGTCACGAGCTGCGATGCGCGCCAACTCGCTGGCATGCTCACGCGCGCGAACCGCCTGAACCTGCCTTAAATCATCGGGCAGATCGGGAACTCTGCCGAATTTCTCTTTCGGTTTGTCCTTCAGGTACTTCTGCATGAAGTCAATCCAGAAAGGCAACGCGGCGGAAGATCCCGATTCGCCTTTGCCGAGCGGTTTCTTGCTGTCGCTGAAACCGATCCAGACTCCGCAGACGACCTTTGGTGAGTAGCCGATGAACCATGCGTCCGTAAAATCGTTGACCGTTCCCGTCTTTCCAGCCAGTTCGTGTCCAATCGAGTTGGCCGCCGTCGCGGTTCCGAACTGCACGACACCGCGCATCATATCCACCATCTGCCCGGCCACGTAACTCGAAATCACTTTATTTTGCTTCGGCTCAGTTTGATCCAGGACGGCGCCGTCGCGGTCAACCACCTTGCGGATGCGAATCGGCTCGACGCGCACGCCGCTGTTCGGAAAGGTCGAGTAGGCCGAAACCATCGCCAGCAACGGCTCTTCGGTTGCGCCCAGCGCCGATGGCAGGAATGGCGCCATCGGGTTCGGCAGCCCCATGCGTTTGACCAGATCGGCGGTATTGCGCACGCCCACTTCATCCATCACGCGCACCGCCGGGATGTTGCGCGATAACGCCAACGCCTGGCGCAAAGGCATCGCGCCTTTGAACTGATTGTCGTAATTGTGCGGCGTCCAATTGCCGCGCTGGAACGGCGAATCGTCTACGATGTCGTCGGGCTTGAGTCCCTGCTCTATCGCGGTCGCGTAAACGAACGGCTTGAAGGCCGATCCGGTCTGGCGATTGGCCTGAGTCGCGTGATTGAACTTGCTGGTCGCAAAGTTATAGCCGCCGACCATCGCCTTTATTTCGCCGGTCTTCGCGTCGAGCAGGATCAGCGCCGCCTGCACATCCGGTTCGGGATCGAGCGTGACCGACAGCGTCTTTTTCGCGGGATCAATCGCTTCGATCTTGAACTGCGCCAGATCGCCGCGCTTGAAGAGTTTTGAAGGCGGCTTGCCCAGCGCGTCGGTTTGCTCGGCGGTGATCACGGCGGAATAGGAGCCGAAGGAAACGTGCGTGCCGCGATCATTCACGTCCTTGATCATCCCGGTCACGATGTCGCCGACTTCAGGCACGGCGATCCACGACGGGTGGCGGTAAGTTTCAATCGAGGCGCCTTCTTTTTCGATGACGTTGTCGAATTTGACATGCCATCCGTGCCGCTTTTCGTAATTCCGCGCGCCCTTGCGGACGGCGTCAACCGCCCACTTTTGCGCCTGGGCGTCGAGCGTCGTGTAAACGCTCAGCCCGGCCTTGTAAACATCCATCGCATCCGCCGAATGTTTCTCGACCATGATGCGCTGCAACTCCTGGCGCACCTCTTCAACAAAATAAGCGTATGGCGAGCGGTCGTTCTTGCCGCGTTGGTCGTCCACCTGGATGCCGAGCGGTTTGGTCTTGGCCGCGTCCGCCTCATCGTCCGAAACGAACCCGGCGTCGGCCATCGCCTGAAGCACCAGATTGCGACGCTCTCTGGCCGCTTTCGGATGATGAATCGGAGAGAACTGCTGCGGCCCTTTAGGCAACGCCGCCAACAGGGCGTATTGCTCCAGAGTCAGGTCTTTCAGCGGCTTGCTGAAATAGTAATTGGCCGCCGCCTCGAAACCGTAAGCGCCGCCGCCCAGGAAAATCTGATTGCAGTAGAGTGTGAGAATCTGCTCTTTGGTGTAAACGCGCTCGATTTGGATGGCGTAGAGAGCTTCTTTGAATTTGCGCGTGTAAGTGCCCTCGCGGCTCAGGAAGAGGCCTCGCGCGAGTTGCTGTGTTAGCGTCGAAGTGCCGCGCGCGCGACGCTGGCGCAGGACGCTCTCCAATACCGCTCCGCTCAGCCGTACCGGATCAATTCCCATGTGCTCGTAAAACCGCGTGTCTTCGATGGCCAGGATCGCCTGCTTCATCCGCTCCGGAATTTCTTTGTATTCGAGCGGGATGCGCCGTTCGAGCGATAGCTCGCCGATCAACGTTTTGCCGTCATCCGCGTAAACTTTCGTTATTTCGGCGGGCCGGTAATCAGCCAGTCCGTCCACCTCGTCGGCGTATACCGAGAAACTCATCTGGTAGGCGAGAACCAGGCCGGTCATTCCGCCAGCGATCAGAGCCAGCGTCACCAGCGCTTTGGGCGTCGAAGCGCGGAAGAAATCTTCCAACCGGGCCACCATTTCTGCTAGTTTATCTGGCAACGCCATCGAAGAGGATTTTTTGCCAGACCCGTCCGGGTCGTCATCTGGAGTCAAGAAGTAGTTGTCGGACATAGCGGCGCAATTATACCAGCCGACTATGCCCCTCACTCAAGCGGTTCCGGGCCGTTCATGCGCGCTTCGGAAACCGCCGATCAAAGGAAAAACGCTAATGAAAAAGAAGATTGAGATGAAACTGATAAGCCTGGGCCTGCTTTGGCTTCTGGTTGCGCCAGTCGCGATAGCTCAAACGCAGAATAAACCCGTTCAGCCAAAACCCGTTCAGCCAAAATCTGGCGAAGCCGAAATTCGCGCGGTGCTCGACGCCCAGGTCGCCGCCTGGAACGCAGGCAAGCTGGAAGAATTCATGGATGGTTACTGGCGTTCGCCGGACCTGACGTTTTTCTCAGGAGGCCGCAAGCTGTCGGGTTGGGACGCGACCATCGAACGTTACCGCAAAACTTATCAGGCCGAAGGCAAGGAGATGGGCAA